>JBDTWO010000064.1:0-21859 GCA_040006635.1 Chloroflexota bacterium | reverse complement strand
TCATCTGATCAGTGCTGGCTTCAGCGGTAACCGCAATGATCGGGATCGCCTTCAATCGTTCTGAAGCCCGGATCTTTTTCAAGGCGCCGTAGCCGTCCTCATAAGGCAGACGAATGTCCATCAAGATCAGATCGAGGCGCTGTAATGTATCCGCGTATTCAACCACTTCATAGCCGGAGGTTTTCCATTCACAGTGAATGCCGAGATACCCAAGCATGCGGGCGATCAGTACAAAGTTTGCGACATTATCCTCGACCACCAGGACCGTGGCATCCTTCGGAATATTTGGTTTCTTAATGGGTTGTGTATCTAAAACATTATCAGACATGTGTGCTCCTTGCAAGGAAGCGCTCGATTTCCCTGACCAGTTGATCAATATCGAGCGGCTTCTGAATATAACCGTCACAACCGGCTTCCAATGTTTTTTCTTTATCCCCACGCATCACATTCGCCGTTAGAGCCAGAATGGGAATACGCTCAAAGCCGGGTGTGGTTTTGATCTTGGCAGTCAGAGTATACCCATCCATATCGGGCATATTAATGTCCATGAGAATTAGATCGGGCTTTGTATTCTCCAACACTTTGAGACACTCGGCGGCGTTGACCGCTTCAATTAAACTGTAATCTTCCGAAAGCAAGATCCGGCGTACGAGTGTTCGATTGTCGATGTTATCCTCCACGTAGAGGATCGTTCCTTTATTTTCAGATGGTATCATCACGCAAGCCTCCAGCCCAATTCTACTTACGTCTACTTGACGAACACATGACAGACACCTTACAAAAAACTAAACAAAAATGTCGAGGGAGTCTCTCCTCGACACATGAGCGGGTGATGGGACTCGAACCCACGATATCTTGCTTGGGAAGCAAGCGTTCTACCACTGAACTACACCCGCTTATCGTATCAGGATTATAGCGACCCGTCATATGGATGTCAAGCAAATATCGAATCGGGAGGATACACCGTCTCGTCCTCAGCCGATTACTGCTCCCGGTTAAGGAGCTTGTTCGTCAACTCGAATAGTGCCTCACCCGCCTCGCCCTGTGGATCAGCCTCGCGCAGACTGTTGATCGCCATATCCGTCATCTGAATGGACGCTTCTTTCGCAAACCCATAGCCATCCTCGCTCGCCAAGAGACGTGCAACTTCTTCCACTTCATCAGGTTTGATTGGTCCCTGTGACCAGCGTTCGGCGAACTTGCCTTTCTTTCTTAACCCAGCCAGAACGGGCAGGGAATTTTTTCCTTCTACAAGATCACTTGCCACAGATTTGCCGGTGGCTTTCTCGTCGCCCCAGATGCCGAGAATATCATCCTGCACTTGGAATGCCAGCCCCAGGTAATGACCATAGGAACGATAGACTTCCTGCTTATCCTCGTCCGCGCCGCCGAGCAGGGCGCCGATATGACAGCACGCTGAAAGCAGTGACGATGTTTTGCCTGAGATCATGGGCCAATAATCTTCAACGCTTAAATCCTTGCGTTCTTCATAGGACATATCCAGATATTGACCGCGGGTCAACTCGAGACAGGTGTTATGCAAAATCTCTGCGGCTTTGACGACAACCTCGGCGGGATAATTATCCTTCAAATCTATGATTGCCTGATTCGAAAGGACAAATAACGCATCGCCCGCATTGATCGCTATCGGCGCGCCCCATTTGACCCAGACTGTATCGCGTCCACGGCGTTTGGGTGAATTATCTTGAATGTCATCATGTACCAGCGAGAAGTTATGGACTAGTTCAACTGCTGCGGCGGCAGGTAAGGCGGATTGCCAATCCGCCCCACAGGATGCTGTAGTTAATAACACCAACAGCGGACGGATCCGTTTGCCGGTGGCTTCTGGTCCGGCACCTTCGCCGGTCCAGCCCATGTGATAGGTGAGCATTTCGTGGAAGAGTTTGGTGCGAGGCTGATCGAGACGGGAAACCTGTTTTTGGAGTTCCAGCTCGATGTGAGGAAGAAGCGATTTTAAGTCCATGAATTACGATCCTGTTCCAGTGTAGGAGTTGACGCCCTGTGTCCAGATCCAATAGGTGAGGGCGAAGAGACCAATGCCGATGAGCGGGGAGAAATAAATTAACGGTGTGGCTTCGTTGGGGCGGAGGAAAAGTTGCGAGGGATAAAATGCCACGAAGCCGATAGGGATGATGTAGGTGAATGTAAAACGGAATGCGTTGTCGAAGATCGTCATGGGATAGGGGGAGAACTCGCGCAGTTTCCACGCGAGACCGAGCACGGGATACGAGTCGATGACCCAGAATGCTGCGCACGCCGCGCTGACGGTCATGGAGATTTGTACGAGCGAGGCGCTGAAGAGTGTCATGAGCAGCAAGACGATGTGGGTGAGCGTCCATTCGACGTTGAGTTGTGTGGCTGAGTAGATCAATAAGACCGTGCCCGCCACGAGTTGGATCAGCCCTTTGAGGTCGAACATCTCGGACATGTAATAGAACATCATGTTGAGCGGGCGGAAATAATATTTGAGGAATGTGCCTTGTTGAATGTGGAAGCGTAATTGCCAGACGTGATCGAATAGGATTTGCGTTGGCGAGATCGCGAGCATGTAAAAGGCGTAGATGAAGATCATCTCCATCAGCGACCAGCCTGCCAGATTGGGGACTGAATCGAAGATCACCCAAAATACGCTCAAGGTGACGATGCTGGTAAAGAACATCCCCAGCGAGCTGATGATAAAGTCCGCGCGGTATTGCATGCGCGCCTTGATGTATTGCGCTTCGATAATGAAATAGAGCCGGAGGTATTCGCCGAGTGTGCGCACGGTTAGCCTCCGCTGATCCGCAAGACTTTGATGGCTTGGTTGTAGAAGAGACGGGAAAGAATGAACAATGTAATTGCCCAGAAGGCTTGGACTGCCAGCATAGGGATGAAGGTCGATAAGCCAGAGTCGGGTTTCGTGACCATCATCAGCGGCGTATGGAATACGGCTTGAAATGGAAGCCAAAACAAAATGTTACGAATGGTTTCAGGGAAAAACTGTAATGGCACAAGCGCGCCGGAGAGGAACATCAAAACGATCTCCTTCACTGAGCTAATGCCCCAAACCGATTCAGAGTAGAAGCCCATCAGCCCAACGAAGAAATCAATGCAGAAACTGATGACCATGGCGAAAATAAAACTCAATGGGAATAACGCCAACCCAATACCGACAGCGAACGAGATCTTCAGCACGAAGATCATGAACAAGATGGTCGGGATCGTGATGGCAAAGATATTCATCACCGTGGAGCCGAGCACGGCAGAGAGCGCGTACAGTTGAAAATCCATCGGCTTGATCAGATACGATGCGATCAAGCCTTCGCGGATTTCGTAGTGGATGGTCCAATCGGCATAGGTCTTGAGCATGAAGAAGACTGTACTGCCGAGCGCGATGTATACCATCGTCTCGTTGAAGGTGAGTCCGCGCAGAGTTTCTCTGCCTTGATAGATACTGCGCCACAGATAATACACGATGCCAATATACAGCAGGTTGCCGAAGATCGCGAAGAAATAGCCGAAACGATAGACCAATCCGACCATGGCTGTGCCGCGCAGGACTGCCATATACTTCCTCATCCCAGCGCTCCATCATAGACTTGTTGCACCACATTCTCCATCGAAATTTCCACGATGCGCACGTCGCTGACTGTGAAACTGGACATGACAAATCCCAACACATCTGAGAGCGGCGTGCGCGCTTGATCAATGGTCACGTCGGTCCAGAACTCTTCTGTTTCAGCGACGATGACGCCGCTATCTTTGCCAAAGCGTTTGGCTAGCTTATTTTTCAAAGATGGTATCGTGGTTTCATTGAAACCATCGATCTGCACCTTGATCGTGCGGTACGCGCCGAACAATGCATTCACCTTTTTGATATCGCCATCGTACAGGATTTTGCCTTTATCAATGATAATGATGCGATGACATAAGGCTTCCACGTCGCCGAGATCATGCGTTGTCAAAATGATCGTTGTGTTGTGTTCGCGGTTCAATTCCTTGATCACCGAACGGATCTTTGCCTTGACCGAAATATCCAAGCCAATGGTCGGCTCATCGAGAAAAACGATCTGCGGGTTATGCAGGAAAGAGGCGGTGATGTCGCACAGCATGCGTTGCCCGAGCGAGAGCGTCCGCGCTTGTTGCGAGTATAGGGCTTTGAGTCCCACCAATTCGTTGAACATATCCATATGATGGTCGAAGGTCTTTTGATCAACCTTGTAAATCTCTTTCAGGATCTTGAACGACTCGATCACCGGCAAGTCCCACCACAACTGCGTGCGCTGACCAAAGACCACACCCATAATTTGTGCCTGCTTGATGCGGTTCGTATACGGCACATGCTCGTTGATCAGAATGGTTCCATCGGTCGGCTTTAGAATCCCTGTCATCATTTTGATGGTGGTCGATTTGCCCGCGCCGTTCGGTCCGATATAACCAACGATCTCACCCGCGTCAATATCAAACGAGATCCCATCCACCGCTTTCACGGTGCGATAATCGCCTGAAAATAAATCCTTGAATGCGCCGCTGAGTCCTTCGCGACGATTTAGAATTTTAAAATGTTTGGATAGATCTTGGATATGAATTAAGCTCATGCAGATGATCCACCTGGGGATTGGATTGCTGAAATTTTATCACTTCTTGGATGAAGAACCCGCGTCGCGCTCAGCCCACACCTGCTTCACAACAAGTTGAGTTTTCTTAACTCAAGCCTGAGTTGCTCCGCCGATTGAAAGTGGATACCCACAAGCCCCAACTTCTCTGCCTGCTTGATGTTCGGCAGTGAATCGTCAATGAACAAACATTCCTGTGCAGGCTTGCCGATTTTCTCAAGCAGAATGTGATAGATCTCCGGCTCCGGCTTGACATGTCCCACTTCGCCCGAGATCACCATATCATCGAATAGACCAAAGAACTCGTGTTTCGCGCGCGCATACGGAAACGTCTCTGCCGACCAATTGCTCAGTCCGTAGATCGAATAGCCTGCCTGCTTGAGTTGCTTCAAGATTTCCACCGTGCCTGCCAATGGACTCCCGATCGAGTCCCTCCAATGGTCATGATACGCCTGAAACAAATGCGCGTAATGCGGAAACTTTTGCGAGTGATCGGCAACGCCTGCTTCAAAGGTGCGCCCGCGATCTTGTTGTGCGTTCCAGCCCATAAAGTCTACTTCATGCAGAAATCGTTCCATGCCCTCATCGTCATCAGGGAAGTGGCGGCGGTACACATGTCTCGGATTCCATTCAAGCAGGACGTTGCCATAGTCGAAGATGATCGCTTTAATGGTTGTCATATTTATATTTTATCTGACCCAACTAAAAGAAAGATTGTTCTCAGTGTCAAATACCTTATCGTTCAGATGAGAGTCAATGAGGATGGGTGTTTTCTCTTTAATCCCAATGTAGTAGAGCTGGTTGTTCGTAACATAAAATAATCCCTGAGAATCAATTCTCCAAATGACCTTTGCAATTTTCTGATTATTGACTTCTAGAACAAGATTTTCTTTGTTGTCGAAAACCTTGAGCCCATTGGCTGTTTGGCTCCATCCCAAATCACAGAGAGCGACATACTGGTTATTGCGCGATGCAAATGGGACGAACTCTTGCTCGGTCAACAGCTTTGATTTGCCCGAAGCTGACAGTAATTTTGTACCATTTGCGGAAAGAACAAAAGGGTAATCTTTCCAGCCAAGATAATAAACCAAACCTAGCTCTTCTACTTTTCTCATTCCATTCTTGTCAATGAAATAAACTCCATGGCTAATATTTACAGTGTTATCTGTAGATGGAATCCCCAATAGATTTGCAATGTTATCTTTGATTGAAATTGCTAAAAGATCTGCTTGTGGATCATAAGCATAATTCTCAAAAGAGCCACTGTATAGCATGTTTAGATTGTCATTTTCAAAATCAAAATTACGCAAACAGCAAATTCCAATCACGTTGGCTCTGGTATATATTGTCATCATGGAATTGTTAGACCAACCATCTATGTAGGTGCCGCCGCCAAAGGTATCAAAGTTATTGATCATCCTGGAAGAAGTGCCATCTAAATTGGTTACATAATAGGTGGAGCAATCACCTTCGCAAACCGTATATGAACTGCTGTATAAAATTTGGTTTCCGTCTGGAAACCATTCAATGAAATCTATGTTTTTCGATCCTGATGATAACCGTCGAATACTACCTGTTTTGAGGTTGTATAGATATAAGTCGGTTGAAGGACCATCTATTTCGCTTGCAAATGCTAGCACTTCACCGCTAGATGACCATTGGTTCATCCTAAGCGAATTAATAAATGAGTCTTGTACCAAGCTCGCGCTAGTAGCGGTATCCATAATGGAGATAATAGATTCGTTGCTGTTTTTGGCTATGTCTGCAAATTTACTGAGGCTATCAGGAAAGTCTTTCGAAAGCAAGTCTGTAACTTTATGCGTTGCGCCATCTGGCAGATGCATCAGATTTAAAGCCAAATCGTATTTGGGTCCATCTGTTAATGTCTGCAAGCCTTCAGAACCAGTGTAAAAAACGATCCATTCTCCGGTGGGGGACAGGTTCCCTGCGTGGAATCCGTTGTCAGGTAATGGAATTGTTTTTATCCCTGAACCATCTTGATTGACAAGTGCAACCTGCTCTTTGTCATTGATTTTTTTGACATAGACAAGATATGGCGGTGTTGATAATCCGCCCAATATATTACTTTTGACAGTAAGCGATTCTGTGATTGTTGCAATTACAAAAGCTGTTGAAGATGGCAAAAGTTGTTCAATGTGTGTTGGGGGAGGAGTTAAAGTTGGGAGAATAATAGGAGTTGGCTGAATGTTTGTCGAAGCTGGAATAGCAATAGAAGTTGGTTGAATATTTGCAGGTATTGGAGGCTGAGCGCAATTGCTCAACAGAAAAAATAATGCAATGAGAAATAAGATGTTCTTGTTTTTCATATTAATGTTCATCCTGTAATTCTACTTTACGAAGTGACACTCACCTTTTGCGAAGCACCCCGTAGCGAAGCGCAGTGGGCAGGTGACTGTCACTTGATTTTATGCCTTAATCTTCTCGCCTTTCGGATCAAACAATGGCTCCTTCTTAACCTCCGCCTGAATCTCAACCCCAAAACATTCCACACTAACGCGCGTCCCATACTTGGTGAGTTCAATCGGCAAATACGTGTATGCAATGGACTTATTGATCGAATACCCAAATCCACCCGACGTGACCCATCCGACAACTTCGCCATTGTGGCGAATCGGCTCACTACCGAAGACAACTGTATTTGAATCCTCAAGCACAACACAGCACAGCTTCTTCTTAATGCCTTCTGCCTTTTGTTTTATCAATGCTTGCTTGCCCATGAACTCTGCGGATTTGTTCAGCGCCACAGCGAATCCCAAACCAGCTTCATATGGAGTGTAATCAGGTGTAATGTCCGCGCTCCAATAGCGATAACCTTTCTCAAGGCGCAGAGACTCGATGGCTTTATATCCACCAGCGACCATGCCGAACTCTTTACTCTTTGACCAAAGCGTGTCCCATAATTGTTCGCCATATTCGGATGGTGCGTAAAACTCCCAGCCAAGTTCGCCAACATACGTCACGCGCAACGCCAGCGTGGGAATATTCCCAATCGTGATTTGTTTGGCAGTCATATACGGGAAGGCTTCATTGGAAACATCGTCACGGGTTACCGATTGCAACAGGTCGCGCGCATACGGACCCCACAAGCCGAAGCATGTGCGTGTCGAGGTGATGTCGTTGATATATACCGTTCCATCGAGCGGCATGTATCGACGCAAGTGAGTCATATCATGTGTGCCGAAGGCTGTCCCGGTGACGATCATGAAGCGGTCATTCGCGAGCCGCGAGACGGTGAAGTCACATTCGATGCCGCCGCGTGCGTTGAGCATCTGTGTGTAAATTACGGAGCCAACCGGTTTATCAATATCGTTCGCACATAACTTTTGTAGAAAATCTAAAGCACCTGGTCCCTGCACTTCGATCTTCGAGAAGGACGTCTCATCGAAGAGTGCGACGGTTTCGCGCGTGGCGCGAGTCTCTGCGGCGATGGCAGAAGACCAATTGTCCAGCGACCAGCCTCGGAGGTCCGGTAGTGAAGCGGCTTTTGAATATTGCTCATTCGGCGCGAACCAGTTCGGTCGTTCCCATCCGCCTTTTTCGCCGAAGACCGCACCCAGATCCTGCAAGCGGTGATACGCAGGCGAGAGCCGCAGTGGTCGCGCCGATTCGCGTTCTTCATACGGCATGTGAATGTCGTAATATTTTCCGTAGGTCTCAACCGTGCGCGCGAGCGTGAACGACTGACTGCCATATTGATTACCAAAGCGCCGCGCATCAAGTTTCCACATGTCCCATTCGGGATGTCCATCGATGATCCACTCCGCCATCACTTTGCCGATGCCGCCCGCGCCTGCGATGCCGTGCGCGCAAAATGCACACGCAACCCAGAAGCCGCGCACCGCAGTGGGTCCGAGCAGATATTCTGAATCAGGCGTGAAGCCTTCGGGTCCGTTGAGTAGCTGCGCGATCTCAGCAGTTTCCAACGAAGGCACACGCTTGATGATACTTTCCATCAACGGCGTAAAACGATCCCAATCGGGTTTGAGTAATTTAAAATTCCAATCTTGCGGCACGCCCTTGAGTCCCCACGGCTTGGGCTGGCGTTCATATCCGCCCGCGATCATGCCGCTGGCCGTGCCTCGGAAATACACCAGATTATCCGGATCGCGCATCGTGGGCATGGACTGCGGTTGATCTTTGACTGGTTTCGTGATGAGATACAAATGCGCCATCGGGATGAGCGGTAACGTGATGCCGACCATGTTCGCAATGTCGTTGCCCCACAAGCCCGCCGCGTTGATGACAACCTCGGTCTTGATTACGCCTTTATCTGTTACTACTTCTTTGACCTCGTTGTTGCTGACAGTGATTCCTGTTACGCGCGTATTCATCATGAACTTCGCACCGCGGCTTTTTGCGCCTGCCGCGAGGGCGTTGGTTAATCCGGTTGGGTCGATCTGACCATCAGTGGGGAGGTAGACGCCGCCTTTGACATCTTCGAGCGACATTAGCGGGAATAAGTCCTGACATTCTTTTGGCGAAATAATTTCAAGCGGCATCCCGAACGCTTTGGAATATCCCACCACGCGTTTGAGTTCTTCCAACCGCGCATCAGATGAGGCAATACGCAAACTACCGACCTCATCCCAAGCCGGGTCAACACCGGTTAATTCTTTGAGCTTGCGATATAAGTCCGTGCTGTAGCGCATCATCTTGGTCAAACTGGAAGATGTGCGGAGTTGTCCCACTAAGCCAGCCGAATGAAACGTCGAGCCGCTGGTGAGTTCGTGCCGTTCAATAACAACAATATCTTTCCAGCCCATTTGAGTCAGGTGATAAGCGATACTCGCCCCGCCGACTCCTCCACCAATGATGACTGCCTGTGCGTGTGTTGTTTCCATGTGTTTTTCTCCGATGATTAATTTAGCATGTCACCCTGAGCGACAGCGAAGGGTCTCGGTGCGGAACGTGCGAGACTCTTCGGTCGCGAGTACGCTCCCTCAGAGTGACAGCGAATATTACATAAATATCTCATCCACAACACGACCTTCCCATTCGTGGTGCGGGTTGAGTCCAAGCAGTTTTGCAATTGTGGGTGCCGTGTCTAGCAAACTTACTTGCGACTGAATTGTATAACCTTTTTTGATATTTGGACCGACTGCCATCCATGGAATGATCATGTCATCGTCTGAGTCGGTGCCGTGATTGCGGTCGTGCCCGCCGTGGTCACTGTGGACGATGGATGTGTATTCCGAGGGGAGCGAATCGAAAAATCCACCTAGCAATATATCAATGCGTTCGAGCTGCCGCAGGTATTCATCCGACATCCAGCCATAGGCGTGACCGGTGGTGTCCACGGTGCCGATGTAGAGGAAGGCAAAATCGGGGTTTTCTTTTTGGATATAACGCGCAGCTTCGATGACGGTATGATCGTCGCCATCTTGATCGTAAGATGTGTCTTTGAAATACGCATAATGGACATTTCCCGGGCGGGCGAGGTCCCGCAGTTGTTCCCAGTTATAAAAGAAAGCGACACGTTTTTCAGCGGCTTTGGCAACTTCAACCAATCCCGGCAGCGGACGTGCCATCGGGATAAACGTATTCGATGTAATGCCGTGCCGCGTGGGCGGCACACTGTGAAAGATGGATGTGTGACATGGCAGTGTGACTGACGGCATGACACTGCGTGCAGTCATGGTGCTGGAGCCGCGTTCAATTAATGAATTCAAGGCAGGGCAGTTTGCAGTAGTCAGCGCGTCCGGGCGGACACCATCAAGCATGATAAAGACGACAGGGGGCATGAGGGATTCCTATAAGTGATTTTCGTCATTGCGAGCCCCGATAGGGGCGAAGCAATCTTCGTCAAAGTTGGGGATTGCTTCGTTGCTCACTATCGTTCGCTCCTCGCAATGACGGGTAGTTGTTTTATACGGCGCGTAGCCAGTTAGTGTAATCACTTCCGCTGGTGTTGGACTCGAAGCGCTCAAAATATTTTTGACCGTAGCCGGCGTAATCGAAGTCCAATTGCGAGACGCCGATCTGGACTTGTGCCCACATCGCCTCGCGCAGGTCGGACATGATCTTCATCAGTTTTTGATGGGCACGCTGTGAGTCGGTCGGATTTCCAAAATAGGCTTTCAATAAGATTTCATCCTGCTCAGTGTTGAAGTCATGTTGGATGGCGAAGTTGCCGAGGTCGAAGAAGATGTCGCCCATACCGGCGTATTCCCAATCCAAAATGCGGATGCGTGCCCCGTCATCGATGAAGTTGCCGTTGAGCAGGTCGTTATGGCAGGGGCGGAGGGTGAGCGGTTCACGTCCATACATGGCGGATTCGATCTCGCGTGATTTTTCGAGATACCAATACATTTTGTCAGGGAGTTTGACATTGAAGCTTTGTGCGATCTTGGCATATTCTTCAGCAACACGGAACGGGGAGAATGAACCGGGAAAGAATTCGAGAGCGTGATATGCCTTCATCGATTCAAGCACGCGTCTAATAGTTTCTTCAGTTCCAATCTCTTCGGCAGGGATGCCTTTACCAGAAATGAAGCGCGCCACGATGTAGCCCTCAGGTTCGAGAAAGGCGGTCGGTTCAGGAGCAACTCCAATTTGAGACGCGAGGCGGGAGCATTCATATTCCACCTTGCGGTCGATGCCGAGATATTTCGTCTCGTTGCCGCCGAGGCGCAGGACGAAGGCTTCTCCATCCACGGTGATCTTGTAATTCTTGTTGGTGATGCCGCCGGTCAGCTCTCTGATCTCGGGATCCTTGGCGGAAGCGAATTGCGGGATGCGTTGCAGGATGGAGGTGAGGTCGTCCATGAAAACTCCTTGGTTTTAAAGCTCTGCGAAAACGGGCTCCTTCATTTGGGTGATGACGAGCACGCAAACGATGATCAAACCAACTGCCAGCAAGAGCGAGGGTGTGAAGGCGCCGTTGGTGCCTTTCAGTGTCACCATCACATAGGCGAATACGGAAGAGGTTTGCCCAAAGAGTTGGATCAAGCCATTCGAAGTTCCTTCGGGAGTTGGGCGCGTGATCTCGGCGCCGTATTGAAAACCGATTGGGCTGACGCCGATTAGGAAGAATCCCATCCAAAAGCCGGAGAGCATTAACAGCCATGAGCTCGTGGCGTAGGCGATACCAAGCAAGCCAGGAATGGAAAGCAGATATCCAAGCAGCAGATAACCCTGGCGCCTGTGAGATTTGTCCGAGAGGGGCGGCAGGATCACCGCGCCGAGGATACTACCGACTACGATCAAAGCGCCGAGTGTGCCTGCATCGGTGGGAGCGAATCCGCGTGGGCGGATAATGTCTTCAACCAGGGCGGTGATGCCGTTGAAAATTCCCAGCGCGACAAACGCCAGAAAAAGCAGCAGCCAAAAATCCTTGACCGATAAAGCGTGCTTGAGTCCATCGAACATAATAGCGCGGTCATCGTGTCCGGGCGGGCAGGCTGGCGTGGGAGGGTTCTCACGAGTCAAGAGAATGAAGAGCAGGGATGAAAATGCGGTGATGATTCCAAAGGTCAATTGTTGGGATTGAATGGACATGCCGCCCTGCAAAAGAATCGGCGGGATAGCTTCGCCAATTGCCACACCAAGCAAGCTGGCAAGCGTAGCCAAACCGACCGCGGTGGCGCGTTCTTCCAATCCGAACCAGTGCGCGGCGACTTTTGTCCATGCGTTGAGCAGGAATGGCTGTGCAACTGCGATACCGGCAGTAGTCCAAAAAACTTGTGGATAATTGACCGCAAAGCCGCGCATGACTCCAAAGACCGCCATCAGGATCGCGCCGAAGCCAACGGTGACGTGAAAGCCATAGGTGTCAATTGCCCATGATACCGGCAGGGACAACACGAGATAAGCGACCAGCCAGGATGTGATCGGCAATAGTCCGATTTGTGTGTCGGTGGCATTATAAAATTTCGCTGCCTGGGTGATGATAGGCGCGTAGGAAATCCATAGGATTTGAATGGTGATGTTGATGAACATGAAGACGCCCAATACCACCCAGCGATAACCGTAGACACGATAACCTTTATCAAGCATGGCTGCTCCATTTCTAAAACTTGAATCTCAAGGTACTATTTTGTAAACCCCGATTCTACGGTTTGGGTTCTGTGCTAGAAGTTGTTTGCTTTCAATATTCCCAATAATTCCTTCATTGCCGCTTTTTGCGTTTGTTTCTCGAAATCAATGTATTGCTTTTCGATAATCGAAATCGGTCTCTCGCATTCTTTTAGCATCAGCGGGACAATCTTCTTTTTGTATTCGTTTGCGTAGGTGATTTCTTTTATCACCCATTCTCTATCCACTGAATTTGGTGAAAGGATAACGATAAAGAAATCACAGCGTTTGATTCCTTGTTGGATTTCCTTTTGCCAATCATGACCACCTTTGAGGGCGTCAAAATCCCACCAGGACTCGATACTATCTTTGCCTAAATCACCTGCTAATTTCTTGACGAAGGATTTGTCATCATGCCCGTAGCTGATGAATACTTTGGCGGCTTGATTCTTTGACGGACGTACGCCATCCAACAATTCGCGGACGGTGATTTCGACAAGATCGGTGTCTGCCTGAACATGATGAGTGAGAATGCCTTTTTGTTCCAGTTGAAGTAAAAGCCTGTAGTCAACAGGATCAGCTTTCGGGTAATTGGGAAGCGGAACTTTTTCCGTGGCTTCGATCTTGGCGATCGTTTTGTGGATGGCGTCGAATTCCATCCGAATGGCGGAGAGAAAGTCGCGACGCGTGTTTTCATCGCCAGTGACCCAGATGAAAATTTTACGGTCTTCAGTATCGGCTTTGACCAGCGCGGTGTTCCCGCCGCTTTTGAGCACGACGCCCGAACGCCAGACGGTTTTGTGGACAAAGGCGTTCATGCGCACGATGAAGCGCGTGATGATGCTGGTGGGTAGAACGTTGTAGTGATATTGGAACGCCAGCGCACCATCCCATTCGCCGGTGAAGGGTTCGTCTTTGGGGAGCAGGTCGGGGATGAGGAAAGATTTGTCGGGTTCGATATCGTAGCACAACTCGAACTTCTTCATCATATCCACGATGAACAGGCGTTTGTTGCTGGGATATTCAGGCGGGTTGAGCGTTTTGTTCAGGATGGGCAGGGTGAGCGTGCCTTGATTCTGAAAGAGTTCGTGCGAGTTGAGAATTTTATACACGCCGTTGGTGACCCACTGCGGGTTGAGAATGCCGAGCGCTTCGAGGCGCGGGTCATCTTGAAAGTGCAGGACAACACCCAGGTCATGCAGGAAACCGATGAGCGTGTGCTGGCTGGTTTCGTCTGTTACATCGTTCGTAGCGCACAGGCTGAGATATTCATCCTGCGTGATGAAGTTTTTATCCCTGCCAAGTTCCTCCAGTTTGGATTTCACCGTGAACCACGTCTCAGGCAGCAGGTCGCGGACGTGCGGCAGGGTGTCCACTTGTTTTGCGATCTCGGCTTTGAGCGCGTCGATGCCCGCGCCCGTGGCGGCGGAGGTCTCAAGGATGCCGACGATGCTCGGATATTTTTTCTGCAAGCCTGTGCGGTCGATATCGAGCGGGTGCTGGTCGGTCTTGTTGCCGACGATCAGCACAGGCGACTCGCCGCCGAAGGATTGGATGATCTTGAGCCAATACTCGACGCGGTTTTCCTCCTGCGTCAGGCGCGCATCCAGCACCAACAGGTAAAGACTGCGCTTGGTGAGGAAGAACTGATGCGTGGCATGCATGATCTCCTGCCCGCCGAAATCCCAGATATTCAATTTGATTTCAGATTTACGATTTTCGATTTTGGATTGACCTTCGGTCTCCCGCTTCTGTCTCTTCTCAACCTGCCACTGATTAATGGAGATTCCCTCCGTTTTGGTTTGGTTCTGATCAAATGTGCCGTGAAGGATTTGCTGAACGAGGGATGTTTTGCCGACAGAGCCTTGTCCAATAAAAAGGAGTTTTATTTCGTTTATTGGTTTTTTAGTTCCCTGTTCAAAATAATATGCAAGAATTGTTTGGGCAGTACCTGTTTTTTCAAGAATCTCAGGCGGAATTGAGATAGGGTTCCTCCGCAAGTCTAAGACCCTAAGATTTTTTAATCTCCATATTTCTTTTGGTAATTCTTCTACTTTATTATCAGCAAGGTAGAGGACTTGTAATTTATGAAGTTTTCCAATATCAAATGGTAGTGTAGATATTAAGTTACGTTGAAAGCCAAGTAACTTTAGGTTTACGAGTTGACAGATTTCCGTAGGAAAGGTTGTAAGTTTGTTTGTGCTAAAATCTAGTGAAATCAGATTGGCAAGATCGGTTATCTCTGATGGTAAAGAAGTAAGTAAATTTTCGGAAAGATAAAGTTCAGTTAAGTGTGTGAGTTGCCTAAGTTCAATGGGCAATATAGACAATCGGTTGCTACTCAAAACAAGAATCTCTAGGTTTTTGAGTTTGGCGATATTTTGGGGTAATACCTTCAGGTCTAAATTTTTGAGGGTTAATTTTTTTAGTCCTTTGATTTGCTCCAATTCATCAATAATAATTTCAACGGGAAATGATTCTCCCTTAAAAACACCTCCGCTTTCAATAGTAGTTATTTGGACATCACTTAGATTGAACTCTTCTTTTCCTTTACGGGCGGCTTCATCGATCATGGATAATACTTGTTCGAGAGATTTTCGATTCATGATACTTCCCTGATTTCCTTTATCTTGTTATGCCAATCACTCTAACTCATTCCCCAACTTGCTAACCTTCAAATCTTCCAACTTTCAACTCCCGTCGTAAACATCGTCACTTCGATCTGTCGCTTTGTCTTCGCCCTCATCCTAGCCTTCTCCCAAAGGGAGAAGGGACTTGTTGCGTTTGAAATGAAAGGGTGGGTGGTCATGATAATTCTTGTATGTGATTTGCGAGCCACAGCGCAAAGTCTTCGCGGTTGAGTTTGCCTGAAGCGACTGATAAAACAATTTCTACTTGTTCTTCTGTGCTGGCGTTGATTTCATAATCATTCATTGCTAGAAACGACTCCATTGCGGCATGACCTGTGCGTTTGTTGCCATCTGCAAATGGATGATTTTGAATTAAAGAAAATCCCAGCGCCGCGGCTTTTTCCGCGAGGCTGGGATAAAGTTCATTCCCACTGAAGGTCATAAAGGGTTGAGCAATTGCCGATTCAAGTGCACCGAGATCGCGTATCCCAACCAGCCCGCCCGATTGTTGCATAATGCGCTGGTAAGTTTCAAGGACTTCAGCAATGGTTAGATAGCGCATTATGCCAGCCGTCGATAGAGTTCTTTATTCTTTTCTAAAACATACCCAAGGGCTTTTTGAAAATCTGCTTGTGGACGCGCGATGAGTTCTTCCACGCTGACGCGCAGAAGTTCCTCGGGGGCAATCCGAAATTGTTTTGCAAGTTCCTGTAATTTTTGCAGTCGGTCTTCTGAGAGAGTAACTGTAATTGTGACCATGGAATACCTCTATCTCAATTATACAACCTGTCTACCTGTTTCCTTGTTTACCTGTCTACCTTCACCAACTTTTCACCCTTCACCCTTCGACTAGGCTCAGGGCGAGTCCTTCCAACGTTCCAACTCCTGCCGCGAACATCGTCACCTCAATCTGCCGCTTCGTCAGTTTCATCATTTCAACGGCTTGCTCGGTGGAGACTGCGGCGGCTTTGAGGAATTGCCCTGCCATGCCGCCGAGCGTTGCGCCGAGGGCGAGGCACTTGGCGATGTCGAGTCCGTCTTTGATGCCGCCGCTGGCGAAGATGGTCATATTGGGCGTGGCTTTCCTGACATTGAGGATCGAGTCAGCAGTGGGGATGCCCCAGCCAACAAACGTCGCGGCGAGTTGACGAGTGAATTCGTCGGGGGCGCGGTGCATTTCCACTTGTGACCAACTTGTCCCGCCCGCGCCTGCAACGTCGATGGCTGAGACTCCGCAATCGGCTAAGAGTTTGGCTGTTTTTTCGGAGATGCCCCAACCAACTTCTTTGGCAATAACAGGGACTTCTATTTTCTTGCAGACTTCTTCGATCTTCTTGGCGAGACCGGCGAAGTTCACGTCGCCTGCATCTTGCACGGCTTCTTGCAATGGATTCAAATGGAGAATGAGCGCGTCGGCTTGGATCATGTCCACGGCGCGGCGGCAGTGGTCAATGCCGTAGCCGTAGTTGAATTGGACTGCGCCGAGATTGGCGAATAATAAAATATCCGGCGCGACTCTCCGTACCTGGAATGTGGCGGCTTGTTCGGGATGTTCGATGGCGGCGCGTTGACTGCCGACGCCCATGACAACTCCACATTCTTGCGCGGCTTCGGCGAGGCGCAGGTTGATGGTCTCGGCTTCACTGGTCCCGCCGGTCATGGAAGATATCAGGATGGGAGCGGCTAGTTGTTTACCGAACAGGCTAACAGTTGTGTCGATGCGGTTTAAGTCCAGTTCAGGTAATGCCTCATGAATGAAGTTATACTTCTCTAGACCGGTCGTCAACGCGGAGCGGACATCCTGTTCTAAGTTGATTTTAATGTGGTCAGCTTTTCGCTGGTCGATGGGCGCAACTTTTGGCATGGGGTAGTGTTCCTGTGTTTGTAAGTTTAGCTTGACTTGGTCATTAGACCGAGTACAATAAAATGAAATTCACAATGGAGGTTGTTATGTCAGACACATTTAATGAAGTAAAGGCGATTATCAAGGACTTGCTCGGCGCGGATGAGGCGAAGATCACACCCGAGGCTCGCTTCCGCGAGGAGCTCGAGGCTGATTCTTTGGATCTCGTGGAGCTGATCATGGCTTTTGAAGATAAGTTCGGCGCTGAGATTTCGGATGAAGTTGCCCAGAAGATCGTCACCGTGGGCGATGCCGTTACTTATATCGACTCACATAAGTAATTTGTAGTTGGGATTATAACCGTAGAGCCGTCCAATTTTGGACGGCTCTACGTGTTTAAGTTTCATTATCTCGTCATTGCGAGCCCGATAGGGCGAAGCAATCTCCGCACAGAATGGGGATTGCTTCGTCGGGCTAAAGCCCTCCTCGCAATGACGGGATGTTTTTTTTATTTCAGCAACGACGGAATTTCTTCCGGGTGTTTGGCAACTTTGACGCCAGCGGCTTCGAGGGCTTTGATCTTATCTGCCGCGGTGCCTGCGCCGCCTTCGATGATCGCGCCTGCATGCCCCATGCGTTTTCCGGGAGGAGCGGTTGCGCCAGCGATGAACGAAACGACCGGCTTGGACATTTTCGATGAAATGTATTCGGCGGCTTTGTCTTCGTCCGTTCCACCGATCTCACCGATCAACACAACTTTTTCGGTATGCGGATCGTTTTGGAACATCTCAAGTACATCAATGAAATTCGTGCCGTTGATCGGGTCACCGCCGATGCCGACGCAGGTCGATGCACCCATGCCAACGAGCTTGAGTGCGTAGAGCACTTCGTAGGTCAATGTGCCGGAGCGGGAGACAACGCCAACATTACCGGGGATGGCGATATTGCCGGGGATGATGCCAACTTTTGCTTCACCGGGCGTCAACATGCCCGGGCAGTTCGGTCCTACCAAACGGACTTTCTTTTGGTCGAGATAATTGCGCACGCGCATCATATCCTGCACAGCGACGCCTTCGGTGATACACACGATCAAAGGGATGCCGGCATCTGCGGCTTCGAACATCGCATCCGCGGCGAAGCGGGCAGGGACGAAGATCACGGAGCAATTTGCGCCGGTCGCGTCTGCGGCAAGTTTGACTGAATCGAAAACCGGAACTTTTCCATCCAGAACCCATTCGCCGCCTTTGCCGGGCGTCACGCCTGCGACAACATTGGTTCCGTATTGAACCATTTGTGTGGTGTGGAAGAGTCCTTCATTGCCTGTAATACCTTGCACCAGCAGGCGGGTGTTTTTATTAATTAAGATACTCATTGCTTTACTGTCCCTTTGCCGCGGCAACAGCTTTCTTTGCGGCGTCTGCTAATGTTTCGGCGGTGATCATATTCGCGTTCTCGAGCAACTTGCGTCCTTCTTCGGCGTTCGTTCCCACTAAACGGACAACCATCGGAACCTTCGGCTTCACTTCATCCATCGCCACGAGAATACCGCGTGCGACTTCATCGCAGCGGGTGATGCCGCCGAAGATGTTGAACAGCACGGCTTTGACATTCGGGTCAGAAAGGATGATGCGCATCGCTGCCGCAACCTTGTCTGCTCCTGCGCCGCCGCCGATATCCAGGAAGTTGGCGGGTTCGCCGCCGAACAACTTGACGATGTCCATGCTGGTCATCGCGAGACCGGCACCGTTCACCATACAACCGATGTTGCCATCTAGTTTAATGAAGGAGAGTCCATGACGACGCGCTTCAGTTTCAGCGGGCGCTTCCTCATCAGTATCGCGAATTTCCGCCAGGTCGATGTGACGGAACAAAGCATTGTCATCGATCATCATCTTGCCATCGAGCGCGACAAGTTTCTTGTCTTTTGTGATCACCAGCGGATTGATCTCAGCCAGCGTCGCATCCGTATCCAGATACACCTGCCACAACCCAGCGGCGATCTTGCTAAAGTCACGCCACAGTTCGCGGGGCAGATCAATGGATGCGGCGATGTCACGCGCTTGATAATCGCGCAGTCCGAGCAGGGGATCGATGTGAACTTTGACGATCTTTTCCGGTGTGGTCGCGGCGACTTCTTCAATATCCACGCCGCCCGCAGCGGATGCGATCATCACGGGCTTCTTGGCAGCGCGGTCATTGGTGATCGCGAAATAGATTTCGTGGTCAATAGCGGCGGCTTCGTCTATCAGTACCTTACGGACAGGCAGGCCTTTGATGGTCATCGCCAGGATCTGCCCGGCAAACAGCGCGGCTTCATCGGAATCTTTGGCAACTTTCACTCCGCCTGCCTTGCCGCGTCCGCCGACCAATACCTGTGATTTAACAACTACGCGGCCACCCAACTCTTCGGCAATTTGTTTTGCCTCATCAGCGGTAGCCGCTACCCGTCCCTTCGGGATCGGAATGCCATACTTCGAAAAAATTGTCTTGGATTGATACTCGTGAAGTTTCATATTACCCTTCGTGGTCTTTCAGGATTTACTGCACGGGCATTATACCATTTGCAAATCGATAATAAATCATCAGTCTGGTACGCGAATCGTCACATTCTCATACTTGACGCTCACTCGTCCACCCGCTATAATCTGCCCGCTTCATTCGCAAAACCTATCAGGGCGGAGCATTGCTCCGCCCCTACGCATGTAATAATAAGGAGAAAGTCAAATGCCCCCACATCCAAAACGCAAACACTCAAAGAGCCGCCGCGATATGCGCCGCGCCCATGATGCATTGGTTCCCCGTAACCTAACCGCCTGCTCGAACTGCGGTTCCATGCGTCTGCCGCACACCGTTTGCGCCAACTGCGGTTTTTATGAAGGCCGTGAAGTTGTCGAAATCAAGAAAGAAAAGAAACAAGCTGAATAAGCGCGCGGCGAGATAATCGCTTTTGCAAACACAAACGAGCCGTGACTAACACGGCTCGTTTGTGTTTTAAATAGGCGTAGGGGCGAAGCATTGCTTCGCCCCTACAATTACACGGAGGCACATATGAAATTCAACCCGCAAACCACCGCATTCGTCTTCCCCGGTCAGGGCTCGCAAGCCGTTGGCATGGGTAAAGACCTCGCCACGCAATATCCAGCCGCAAAACAGATCTTTGACGAAGCTGATTCGATCCTTGGCTTTTCGCTTTCCAGGCTCATGTGGGATGGTCCCAAAGAAGAATTGGATGAAACGATCAATACGCAACCAGCTTTATACGTTCATTCGATTGCGGTGTGGATGACGTACAACTCGCTGCTTTCCACACTCAAGCCTGCTACTGTGGCTGGACATTCCCTTGGCGAGTTATCGGCTCTGACCGCCTCTGGAGCCTTACTCTTCGCCGATGGGCTCAAACTTGTCCGCACGCGTGGTGAGTTGATGAAGCGCGCTGGTGAATTAAATCCCGGCGGCATGGCGGCGATCCTCGGCGTGGATATTCCCACGTTGGATAAAGTCTGTGCTGAGGCAAGCACCGCTGATGAATTTGTGCAAGTCGCGAACGATAACTGTCCCGGGCAGGTGGTAATCTCTGGTCATAAGCCAGCCTTGGAACGTGCAATGGCTGGCGCAAAAGCCGCGGGCGCAAAACGCGCACTTCCATTGGCAGTCAGCATCGCTGCACATTCGCCCTTGATGGATTCGATTCAAGCCGACTGGAACGCTGCAGTGGATGCATGTGCGATAAAAGATGCGGATATTCCTGTGGTGGGCAATGTCCATGCCAAAGTGATTATCACCGCAGATGAATTGCGCGCTGATATCAAAGCCCAGATGCAATCGCGCGTGCGGTGGACTGAATCAGTGCAGGCGATGTCTGGGAGCGGCATACAGGCTTATGTCGAGGCAGGCGGCGGGGAAGTCCTCCTTGGCATGATCAAACGCATTAGTGCAGACTCGTCTCGATATCCGTTGGGCAGTCCGAAAGATTTTGAATCCATCCAATAATGCTATGAGAAAATTCCTGTCCGCTTTGATGGCGCTCGGATTCTTTTCGCTCGCCTGTCGATTGTCACTGCCAACTAGAGCTGACCCCAGTGCACCCACGCAGGTTCCGATAGCTGCGATATCGATCCAGATTCCGAATGCGACCATGGTCTATTATGAGATCAGCGGGTCCACTGTGAACGAGTTGCGCTCACAAATGAATCAGCAGGGTCCCCTGGATCCAATTGAGGGCGGACACTATGATGCGCGTACCGACTGGTACATTTCGTGGACGTGGCCCGGATACGGCAGTAGTGATTGTGATCTTTCGAAAACAACGGTAAGTTACGATATCAAAGTGACTGTCCCACATTGGGAACCTGCTTCCAATGCAGACCCAAAATTGATCGAGCAGTGGAATCATTATTTGAATAACTTATCAACGCACGAACAGGGACATGTGGATAGTATTGTCAAGAATTATCCGCGGGTGAAAGATGCGATTCAACAGTCGGCGTGTTTAACAGCCGAGCAAGCCGCTCAAGATATGCTGAATACATTCCAGCAGGCGAATACAGCTTATGACGTGCAAACAAAACATGGCGAGACTCAGGGCGCAATCTTTCCCTAGTGTTTCGCGGCGCTTTTTAAATCTGCTATACTCAGTTTATGATTGATATCGAGCAAAGACTCAGGCGTACATTCAGCAGCCTGGCCGGCAACGAGTCGCTGGCAGATGGAATTGATGAAGCTGCTGCCGCAGATAT
>JBDTWO010000063.1:0-22613 GCA_040006635.1 Chloroflexota bacterium | reverse complement strand
GCTTTGGCAGAGTCGACTTGGGCGGAGGCAACGGCGCGTTGGGCACCGAGCAGACTATCGTCCAGACGCAGAAGCGGATCGCCCGTCACAACGGGTTGTCCCTCATTAACGAGGACTTCCACTACTCTGCCAGCCATCTCTGGCGAGACGTTGACAACGACAGATTCGATCGTGCCCGAGGCGTTGAGTTGTCCACTCGCTGCAGGGTTCAACGAACGGAAACCGAAATAGCCGATCGTTGAAAGCACGATCACGATTACAAGGATGCGAACGGGAAGCGGGGGAAAACTATTTTTCATGATTAACTCCTATGAGAGGTATTTTTATAACAAACGAGGAGATTGCTTCGTCGCAAAGCACAAGAGCGCTCCTCGTAATGACATTAATCAAGGCGTTTGCGGAAGCGCGCCGAGGCGGCGCCCATGATGACCACGGCAAAGATGACCAGTGCAATGATCTCATTTTGTAATGCCGCCGCACCAACCCCTTTGAGCAGCAGGGCACGTATGATTACAAGAAAATATCTCAGCGGGATAATGGCGGATACATATTGAAGGGCGACAGGCATGGCTTCAATCGGAAAGAAAAAGCCCGAGAGGAAGATGGTGGGCAACATCGTGACCATGACCGTGATGAAGGCTTCCTGTTGAGTATTGGCAATCGTGGAAGCGAACAGACCGATGCCAAGGCTGGAGATGATGAATAAACCCGAAAGGGCAAAGATCAAACCGATATCGCCGCGAATGGGAACCTTGAACCACCAGTGACCGATGACCAGGATCTCAAGCGTATCGATGAAAGCCAGAATAGTGTAGGGTAATAATTTTCCGACGACCAATTCCCACGAACGGATGGGCGTCACGATTAACTGTTCAATGGTGCCGCGTTCGCGTTCACGAACGATGGAGGAAGCAGTGAGCAAAGCTGTGATGAAGTAGAGAATCATACCGATCACACCGGGCACATTGAAATATGCCTGAATGAGATCGGGGTTGTACCAAACCTGCGTACGGACTTCGAGCGGCGGGTTGAAGGAGGATGGTCTGCCTGTGAGCGCGGCTTGTTCACTCAACACTTTGACGGCGAAGGATTGACCGATCAACTTGGCGGTGGAGAGCGCCGTCCCACCCACCGTGGCATCGGAACCATCCAACACGAGCGAGACTTGTGCCTTGCCTTCGAGCAGGCGTTGTTCATAATCTGGCGGGATGATCAGCGCGGCGCGGATATCACCGGATTCGATCAAATTCTTATACTCAACTGCCGAATATACTGAATAATCAATGCTGAAATAATTCGCTGAACGGAAGGCATCCAATAACGCGCGGGATTGCTTGGACTGGCTCTGGTCCCAAACTGCGAGCGAGATGTTCTTCACATCCGAGGTGGCCGCGTAACCGAGCAGGAATAACTGCATGATCGGCATGAGAATGATCAGAACCAATGTGCGCGGGTCACGGAAGATCTGAATGAATTCCTTACGGATAATGGAAAATAATCTTGAGTTCATGCGGGCTCCTTGAGAATGCCGTGCAGGAATAAATCTGTATATAGATCTGCCGAATTTTTAGGCATGAGTTTGCTGATCACTGAATCTGAGATGATCATCTCAGTGATGAAGTAGGAAATGATCATGCCAAAGAAAGACCGCATCAGCACAGCGGGATTGGTCACGCGCAGGCTCTTTCTGGATTTGACGATCTTTTCGAACACCGGCAGGACTTTGGGTGCGATCTCGCGCAGCATGATCGCACCGTGTTTACCTTTGAATTCAACCAGTTCAACAAACATCAAGCTGATGAACTCAGGTTGTTTTCCCATCTCAGTGATGACGATCTGGGAGGCGTTCGTGAAAAACTCTTCCACCGTCTCCCCTTCTGCAGCGAGGAGGGCGGGCAGAATTTTCTTATACGGATGCTTATCAATGATGATGCCCTGAAAGATCTCGTCCTTGCTGGCAAAGTGGTTATAGATGCCGCCCAACGCCAACCCGGCTTTATCCGCGATCTGCCGCATGGACGTGGCATGGTAGCCGTGTTCCAAAAACAGACTGATGGCGGCGTCTTCAATAGCAAGGCGGGTGACTTCGCCTTTTTTCGTTTTTTCTTTTTCCACAGGTTCTCCAAATAAAAATGAACGAACGTTCGTTTTTATTTTAGCTTATTCAGACAAACTTTGTCAAGCCCTAAAATTTGAAATGGTAAAATCCTTGCATGCTCCCCTTCACAACATTAGAAAAGAAAATCCGCGCGGACTTGAAATACAACATCGCCGTCGGACTCGCCGATGGCGGGTTCTTTGGGCTCGCGTTGGGCTTTGCCTCCTTCGGGACGATCCTGCCGCTCTTTATTGCATCCATGACGAACTCGGCAACCCTGATCGGGCTGGTGCCTGCCATTCATTCGGCGGGCTGGTTGTTGCCGCAATTGTTTACAGCGAATCACACATCCCGTCTGCGCCGTTATAAACGGACCGTTCTGCTCAGAACCATTCACGAGCGTGTGCCGTTTCTTGGGTTCGCCATCGTGGCACTGCTCCTCCCCACGATCGGCATCAAAACAGGCCTGATCATTTCGTTCATCCTACTCACCTGGCAGGGACTCGGCGGCGGCATCACCGCCAACCCGTGGGTCAGCATGATCTCCAAGATCATCCCACCGGAAAACCGCGGCACCTTCTTTGGATCGCAAGCCGCAGTCGCGAATCTGTTCATCAGCGGCGCAGCCGTGGCGGCGGGCTATTTGTTGAATTACCTCAACTCGCCTATGGACTTCGCGGTCTGTTTCCTCATCGCCAGCGTTTTCTTCACCTTCTCGTGGGGCGCACTCGCTTTCACACGCGAGCCTGAAGATACAGAAAAGGTTATCGAGGCGAATCAACCTCCGCTGTGGAAAGGCGCGGGGCGCATCCTCCAACGCGATAACAATTTCAGTTGGTTTCTCGTCACGCGCTTCCTCTCGCAATTCGCGACAATGGGATTCTCGTTTTACATCATCTATGCCCTGCGCCGCTTTCATGCCGATACGATCACGCTCGGTTATCTCACTGCCACGCTCACCATCGCGCAGACTGTTGCCAATGTGAGCATGGGCTGGATGGGCGACCGCTTCGGTCATCGTGCCATGTTGATCATCGGTGCAGGCGCGGCGGCGTTCAGTTCCTTGCTGGCTTGGTTTGCACCCTCGCTGAGTTGGTTCTTTCCCATCTTCATTCTTTCGGGTCTTACCAACGTTTCCATTTGGACGAACGGCATGACCATGTCAACCACATTCGGCAGCGAAGCGGAGCGTCCGTTTTATGTGGGGTTGGCACAAACGCTCACCGCGCCCGCCACGATCATCGCGCCGCTCATCGGCGGCTGGATCGCAGATACGATCGGCTTCCAACCCACGTTCGCGATCTCCACCATCTTGTCGCTCGTGATGATGGCGATATTATGGTTCATTGTAAAAGACCCGCGCAAACATATAGTGACGACTTAAGTCGTTACTACAGGAGACTACCATGACTCTCATTCAAGAAAAAGTTAACCAAGCCGTTGCAATTCTCAGAGAACAAAACACCGATATGTGGCTTACATTCGTGCGCGAAACATCAGGCGTGCGTGATCCCGCCCTCGATTTGTTGATCGGCGCGAATGATCTGACGTGGCCATCCGCTTTGATCATCACGCGCAAAGGTGAGAAGATCGCCATCATCGGCAATCTCGAAAAGGACGCGCTGCAACGCCTGGATGTCTTCGACGAAATTCTTGGATACGATACTGCCGTCAGTGAACTCTTGCGGACAACGATCACGCGTCTCAATCCCGACCATATAGCTGTCAACACTTCCAGAAACAACGTCCACGCTGACGGTTTGACGCATGCCATGTACGAGTTCCTCAAAGAATATCTGGCTGGCACACCGTATGCAGAACGGCTCGTCAGTGCCGAACCGATCATCAACTCTCTGCGCGGACGCAAAACCCCCGCCGAGCTGGCGCGCATCCGCAGGGCTGTGGAAATCACAGACGAAATCTTCAAGAAGACCTACGCCTTCATCAAAGTCGGCATGACTGAGATCGAGATCGGCGAATACATGCACAAACTCGCACGCGACTATGGCGTGGGACTCGCGTGGCCCGCGGAGAATTGTCCTGCTGTGAACTCGGGTCCCAACTCTCCTGTTGGGCATAACGGTCCTACAAATATCAAAGTCGAACGCGGACATATTATCCACTTTGACTTCGGCGTAAAGTACGAAGACTATTGCTCCGATATTCAGCATGTCGTATATGTCCTGCGCGAAGGCGAGACCGAAGCGCCCGTCGAAGTCCAACGCGGATTCATTACCCTGCGCACCGCGGTTGAAAAATCACGCGAAGCCATGCAGGTTGGCGTAACTGGTAATGCCATTGATACCATCTCACGCGAGATCGTCACCGACTCGGGCTATCCTGAATATCCATATGCGCTCGGTCATCAACTGGGACGTGTTGCGCACGATGGCGGCGCGTTGCTAGGTCCGCTGTGGGAGAAGTACGGCGATTCGCCAAATCAAAAACTTGAAATGGGACAAGTTTTTACGATCGAGCCTGGTTTGGCAGTTCCCGGTTATGGATATCTTGGTTTGGAAGAAGATGTGGTGATCACAGCAAACGGTGCGGAATATATCGGCGAACCGCAACGCGAGATCATCCTAATTCAAGGATAAGCCAAAGTAAGGACACAGCCACGCTGTGTCCTTTTGATTCAGGGGCGGTAATGATTTTGAATTGAGACATACAAACCCTGAAAGGGTGACATTCTATTAATCAAACAAAAAGATCATTTCGCTTCGGAATTATGAGGGTACAAGGTAGTTTTAACCAGAAACAATTTTTAGCGGAAGATAAAGCTCATAAATCCGTGGCAATTGTCAGCTTGGGAAGAGGCGGATTGTCCATCGCCTGTATGCCATCCATCACTAGCTTGTCTGGGGTTGTCTCACTATACTCATGAGGTGAGGTAATCCCATGACAACTGAAGATCCTAGAATTCTCGAATTGCGCAAAATGCGCGCAAAATCACTTGAGGGCGGCGGCGCGGAACGGATCGCAAAACAAAAAGCCAAAGGCAAGTTAACCGCGCGCGAACGCGTGGAACTATTACTCGACCCCGGCACATTCAATGAGATCGAGCCGTTCATCGTGAACCAGGGCGATGAGATGAATTTGCTGAAAGAAAAATTTTACGGCGATGGTGTCATCACAGGCTACGGACAGATCAGCGGGCGGACAGTCTATTTATATTCACAGGATTTCACAATCTACGGCGGCACGTTGAGCGAAATGCAATCGCACAAAATTTGCCGCGTGATGGACCTGGCTGTGCGTAACGGCGTGCCCTTCATTGCGTTGATCGACTCAGGCGGCGCGCGCATTCAAGAGGGCGTCCGTTCGATGGGCGGCTACGCGGAAATATTCAGACGCAACGCACAATACTCCGGTGTGGTGCCGCAGATCAGCGTCATGCTCGGACCGTGTGCGGGCGGCGCGGCATACTCCCCTGCCCTGACGGACCTAGTCATCATGGTCGAGAAACAATCCTTTATGTTCCTGACCGGACCCGATGTGATCAAAGCCGTGACCGGTGAAGTGATCGATGCCGAATCGCTGGGTGGTTCGAATGTGCATATGTCGGTAAGCGGTGTGGCACATCTGGCAGTGGCAACCGAAAAAGCCGCGCTCGATATGGCACGTCACTATCTTTCTTATATGCCTTCGAACAACGTGGAGAATCCGCCTTTCATTAAGCCTGAGGATGACGCGACCCGCATGGACGAGTCTTTGAACAGCATGGTGCCGATCGATCCATCGGAACCATATATCATGCATCAAGTCATCGAGAAGATCATTGATCAGGGAACGTTCCTTGAAATTCAACCCGACTGGGCGCGCAATGCCATCGTGGGCTTGGCGCGCATCGGTGGTCACAGCGTGGGTATTGTCGGACAGGAACCCGCCATCATGGCCGGTGTGATCGATATCGACGCCGCCGATAAGATGACGCGCTTCGTCCGCATGTGTGATTGTTTCAACATCCCACTGGTGACCTTCGTCGATTCGCCCGGCTTCCTGCCCGGCATCGCGCAGGAACATGGCGGCATTATTCGTCACGGCGCAAAACTTTTATATGCCTATTCCGAAGCGACCGTTCCGAAGATCTGTATCATCACCCGCAAAGCCTATGGCGGCGCGTATGTGGTCATGTCCAGCAAATACCTCGGCACCGATGTCACCTATGCGTGGCCCAGTGCCGAGATCGCCGTGCTCGGCTCAGAAGGCGCGGCAAATATTTTGTTCAAGAAGCAGATCGAATCTGCGGCAGACCCGTCGGCTGAGCGCAAAAAACTTGCGAATGAATATCGCGAGAAATTCAACAATCCCTATTACGCCGCCTCCACCGGCTACGTTGACGATATCATCGAGCCGCGCGAATCAAGACCCAAGCTCATCGCATCGCTTTCGGCACTGCGTGATAAGTATGCGCCTGCGCCACCGAGGAAGCATGGGAATATCCCTGTCTAATATTTACGCAAAACGGATTACGTCCCAATGGGATGCTTCGCAATAATACGTACTGCGTAATCCGTAAAAAATAATTGAGAAACTTATGACAATCGCCCTTCAAATCACCGCCGTCGGTATGGGACTCGTCTTCGGCGCGATCATCGTCTTATGGCTGATGATGATCATCCTCACCGCGCTCACTGCGGATAAAGAGTCCGCTTCCGACTCAGCCGAAGCTGATTCGGTTTCGAGTAATAATATCTTCGCTCAAGCCGCCGCGATCGGCGTGGCGATGGCGATGGCAGAACAAAGGTTATCGTCCGCACGCCCGCTCGCTGAGCCGCCAACGGCGATCATCTCAGCCTGGCAACTCGGCATGCGCACCCGGCAAATGAGCGAAAAAGGCGGAAGGCACAAATAATATGAAATACAGCGTAACGATCAAAAACCAATCCTATATCGTCGAGATTGAAGATATCAACGTCCGCCCTGTCATTGCTCATGTGGAAGGTCACAGGTTTGAAGTTATCCCAGATATCAACCCGGTGGGGACAGAGACCAAAACTGAACCCAGCCCTTCATCTTCATCAAAAGGCAAAAAAGAGACCAAAGAAGTCAAATCCTTTGATCTGCGGAAGCCTGACCCGAATCAAAATGGCAGCGAATTGACTGCGCCCCTGCCCGGCACCGTGATCGAGGTCTTCGTCAAAGAGGGCGACATTATCGAAGCCGGACAAGTCATCGTCATCATTGAAGCGATGAAGATGAAGAACAGCATCCGCTCCACGCGGGCAGGCAAAATCGCTGAGGTGTTCGTCGCGGTTAATCAGACTGTTGCTCACAAACAGGTCTTGGTGAAATTCGAGGGGTAATGGTTTCGTGTCTACTTGTATATGTGTTTTCCTATATACAAGTAGACAAGTAGACAAGTAAACAAGTAGACAGGTTGCACATGGATTTACAGTCATTAATACCCGAGTTGCTTAAAGGATTACTGCATTTCACCTGGGGCAACGGCGTGATGATCCTCGCCGCATTGATATTGGTTTACTTAGCCGTCTTCAAAGAGATCGAACCGGTTTTGTTACTCCCCATCGGTTTCGGTTGTTTGCTCGCGAACATTCCGCTGGCAGGCATGACCGCCGCCGAAGGCATCATGGGCGTGCTCTACAATGCTGGTATCAAAACGGAATTATTCCCGCTGCTGATCTTTATCGGTGTTGGCGCAATGATCGACTTCAGTCCGTTGCTTGCACAGCCTCGTCTGGTCTTGCTCGGCGCGGCGGGACAGTTCGGCATCTTCGGCACATTGATGCTGGCGATCGCTTTGGGCTTCCCATTGAATCAAGCCGCATCCATCGGCGTCATCGGCGCGATTGACGGACCTACTTCGATATTTGTAGCAACCAAACTCGCACCTGAATTGCTCGCGCCGATTGCGGTGGCGGCATATTCCTACATGAGTCTAATTCCCATCATCCAACCGCCGCTGATGAGACTGCTCACGACAAAAAGAGAGCGCCTGGTCCGCATGGATTATGCGCCCAAGCCCATATCACAAAAAACACTGACCTTATTCCCCATTGTGTTGACGCTGGTTGTGGGCTTGCTCGTGCCAGATGCAACTCCTCTCATCTCCATGCTCATGCTTGGCAATCTTCTCAAAGTCTCCGGCGTGGTGGATCGGTTGAGCAAAGCCGCTCAAAATGAGATCATCAACATCGCCACGCTGTTTCTTGGTCTCGCCATTGGCGCAACCATGAGCGCCGCCGCGTTTCTGAATTTGGATACCGGCAAGATCATGGTCTTGGGCTTGATCGCTTTTGTGCTTGATACGGTGGCAGGATTGTTATTCGGAAAATTGATGTGTGTGCTGAGCGGCTACAAGATCAATCCGCTCATCGGCGCGGCGGGCATTTCCGCTTTCCCGATGGCGGGACGTCTTGCCGCCAAAACTGCCAACGACGAAGACCCGCATAACTTCATTCTCATGCACGCCATGGGCGCAAATACCGCCGGACAATTAGGTTCGGTCATTGCGGGTGGGATATTGCTTTCGATCGTGAGCAAACTGGTTTAGCATCCCCCGAAATCTTTAGCCACAGAGAGCACAGAGTTCTTTGAGTTTTTCTCTCAGAGTCTCTGTGCTCTCTGTGGCTTACCTTTTAAACTTCCGAAAAATAACCTTCTTCAACCCCTTGCCAGGTCTCATCATGTAATTTCATATACTTCGCCAGCAGCGGATGCACACTTGCAATCTCTTCATACATTTTCTGCGCAACCCGTCTAATCGAGAAATGCGCGTTCGCCGCTGAACGCAACTGACAGAACGCGAACGCTTCGCGCAAATTGAACTCAGCCAGCACCCGGCGATTAAATCCATTGGGGACCACATACTGCGCCACATCTGGGCTGAACGCAGACAACTTCTCGAACATCGCATTCGCCGCAGCCATCGCCGCCTCATACGCGGACCCGAAACCTGCTTCCGTTATCAGGAGCGGAGTCGCATACCCAAGCCTTGTCGTCAGTCTCTGCGGCGTCTGTGTCATCATGCGATGACGTTTGAACTCGGCATAAGCGCCCTGATCCATTACCAAGTCAAAAGTGTAGGTGCAATATTCCAACTCACGCAAAGGGACATCGTATTTGCTCATTCGTCCCAACAACGACTCGGCTAAGGCTTCCAGTTCATTTGCAGACAGCGCATTGATATACGCCAGCGCATCCGCATACGGCATTTCACCAAAGCGATATAACGCCGCGGCGAGAACTTTTACTTCACCGTCTTTGTCGTGGTCGATGAGCGTACACCATTCATCTGATTTACGATTTTGGATTTTGGATTTTTGATTTTCTAGGTCTTTGATGGTTTCAACTAGGTATGGAACCGCATCAGCATATTTTACAAGCGTGGGAGTTTCAGCTTTGGATACATCTTTCACTTGCGCACCAATCTCACGCACTTCCGCCAATTCATGCGATAACATCTTGCGGACGGTGTTCTCGATCACGCGCGCATTCGCGGTCATGCCCACATTGGCGAGCGCGGCGGCTGGCAGAAGGAAGCGGCACACATCCACATACTTCGAGCGGATGCGGCGATCCCAGGCTTCGTCACTTTCGTTCTCGCGGCGCGGGAAACGCTCGAAGACACGCGTCCGCACGGGGTTCAACGAATCAGCATAGGCTTTGAAAAGGAGGCGGATCGTATCCACGAATTCGGCGTAGAGTGGATGTCCGTCTAATTCAGGCGGGGTCGTAAAATCATCCGGTCCCCATTTTTGGTAGCGCGTGGATTTTTCAGTGTAGGAGGCAAGTCGATTCGATTCGATGCTTTCGATGGCAATGCGCGAAACATTCTCGAAGGCGATGTGCAGGACCGCATGCTCTGCCACCGAAGCATGACCGTAACCCACGACCCACTTCTCATGGAACTTCGCCGAAGATTCATCGCTGAGTTCGGCGGCGATATCACGGAACGATTCAGGCGCGCGCGAGGTTTTTGCAAAAGCCACCGCGATGGTCTCAGGGCTGAGGGCACGCGGCGATAACAAATAAATTTCACGTTCAGGCATGGGAATCTCCTCGACAATCTAACGTGGTGCGGGATGACATCCCGCCCTACAAAATCTGGCAGATTATACCCTCATGAGTGGGTATGAACTATCAATAAAAATGGCGACCTGCCGGTCGCCCAAGATGTTAACTGTATGCTGATTCTATGGTTCGTCTCATGCGTATCGTTAGCACCACCGCGACGACCAGCGATACAAGATACAACGCGCCGTAGATCGTATGGAAAATGCCTTTCGAAGTAGCGAAGAACAACACCGTAAACAGCGTGAACAAGCCGAACTCGATATATGCCCAAATTTTGGATGCGCCCTCACGCTCGGCGTCCGTGCCATATTGGCGTGCGAGTGAACCCAGCAGGAAGAAATATAACCCGAACGCCAAAAACTCACCCGTATCGAGGAGAATCTTCAACCAGGCTGGCGTCACGAACCAGCTCCAAAAGTTCAATTCATAGCTACTGAGGGGCCAGAGCAATTGGACACCGTTGAACCATAACACCAGGTCCACCAGCAGATGCATGAGGATGCCCGCCCCGAAGCCATTGCCAAAGTTTTTCCATTTCTCGTTTTTCGTCAGCGCGGCGATCACGTAAAACAAAATGACCAGCGCAAGGATGGTAAAGATACTGTGCGTAAATGTGCGGTGATACATTTCGGCGGCTTGTTCGGTGGTCATGTGTTTCGCCAACGTGGCATACGCGACGACGAAGTTATCCAGATCAGGGAACATATTACCCAGCACCACCCCCAACAACAGCCATTCCTTTTTAGGCATCCATTTGCGTGAAGCGACTCCCACCAGGGCATGAATTCCAGCTTGCGGCATAAGACTCCTTGTAGTTAATCCATACAACCCTGCATGAATAAAAAAGGAACGGCTACGCCGTTCCCAATAATTCGCGGGTCTGTTTCACATCGTGGTTGATCTGCTCGATCAGTGCATCTACCGAGACGTATTTTAATTCATCACGTAAACGTTGCACAAATTCCAGCGTCAGCATTTCATCGTAAATATTCTGATCAAAATCCAGCAGGTAGGCTTCCACGCTCATGGTTTGCTTGTCAGGCGTAAAGGTTGGGTTCGTACCGATGTTCACAGCCGCTGCATATTTCTCGCCACGCACATAGGCCCAACAGGCATAGATCCCACTGGCGGGAATCACTTTTTCCTGAGCGTATTTCAAGTTTGCAGTGGGGAAACCGATCGTCCGCCCGCGCTGATCACCATAGCCTACCAAGCCCTGCAAACGATACGGATGATCCATCAAACGCGCCGCCTCTGAGACGTCCCCCACTGCCACCAATTTACGGATCTCCGTGGACGAGATCACGCCGCTTTCATCGCCCAAAGCTGATACGGTTTCGACAGCATAGCCCAACTCCAAGCCGATCTCGGTTAGCCGCGCCGTGTCGCCTTCGCGGTCCTTTCCCAGCGTGGAGTCATATCCCAGAATAAGCTGAGTCAACCCCAATTGAGTCCGGAGGCGTTTCATAAAGTCGAATGCAGAGATATTGGCAACACTCTTATTGAACGGCAGTGTAATGATCACGTCCACACCCAGTTCGCCCAACAGTTTCGCGCGTTCACCGGGCAGAGTCAGCAGTTTGATCTCGCCGCGCCCAAACACCTTGGCGGGATGCGGGTCGAAGGTTAAAACGACAGCAGGCACGCCATTGGCATGTGCGCCTGCTGTGAGTTTATGAATGACCTGTTGATGTCCGCGGTGAACACCGTCAAACACACCCACGGTCAGCCAGGAGTTCTCGAGAGTCACTTCTTGAAGAGAACGATAATGCTGCATAGTGCTAAACAACACTGCTCAACCGGGAAGCTGATCCGCGATTGAGCAGTGCATGCCTTTTTGATTATCCTGAAATTACTCGGTGGTAAAGAAGACTTTTTTGGGCTGCCAGGCGGGGGTGCCATCTTCGCCAACGACACATTCCATCAAGGAAACGAGTTCACCCTGTGTGCTGACGCCGCGGGCGCGATCACCGACAGGCGTTTCAGCCGCCGCCTTGACACGATGTCCATGACGGACACCTTCTACATCATCAGGGCTGAGTTCGAGCGCGGGCCAATCGCCAAGCGCTTCAGCAGCCGGGATCAAATACTGATACCAATTCCCGGCATTGAAGGCTTCCTGCAATTTACGCAAAGGTGTGGCATCGCGCAGTGAGAAACGTCCGCTTTTGGTACGGCGCAAGCCAACCAGATAAGCGCCACAACCGAGCTTTTCGCCGAGATCATTCGCCAGCGAACGGACATACGTGCCGGACGAACAATGCACATCGATCACGGCTTCGGGCGGCGCCCATTCCAACACTTCCAAGTGATGGACGGTGATCTTGCGGGGTTCGAGTTCAACTTCTTCACCTTTGCGCGCCATCTCATAGGCTTTACGGCCCTGCACCTTGACGGCTGAATACGGCGGCGGGGTCTGTTCGATCTCACCCACAAAGGTTTGTAAAGCTTCTTCGAATTGAGTTTCGGTCACATTGACCGGCTGGTTTGCCTGGGTCATCTTGCCATCGGCATCGAAGGTATCGGTCTTGCCGCCCATGCGAATGATGGCTTGATATCTTTTATCGGATGCAGAAACATACTCGCTCAAACGAACTGCGGGACCGACCAAAATAACAAGTACGCCGGATGCGCGCGGGTCCAATGTGCCGGTATGGCCTGCGCGGCGGAGTCCAGTCCCATTACGGATGGCTTGCACCACATCATGCGATGTCATCCCCACTGGTTTATCAACAACCAACACCCCTGAAATAGCATTCTTCAGATCTTGACTGTTCATTTTTCCTCCTCGGAATTATAGAAGTTTAATTATGACACATTTGGATTATTTTTTTGTTAGAGTCCCAACATTTCTCGCGTAGTCTTAAGTACTAGTGATTGGACTTCACTCAGTGCGCCGGGGATATCTGCCCCAGCCGCTGCGGCATGACCGCCGCCTTTAAAATGTTTTGCCACTTGCGAAACATCAACCCCATTCTCAAGCGCGCGCCACGAGACCTTTACATTACTGTCGCTTTGTTCGACGAAAATCATACCTACCTTGTTCCCATCAATTGCGGAGATCATGTTAATCAGGTCGGCATCATCGTTGCCGCCATAGCCAGTCTTTTTGCGATCTGCAAGTGTCAAAGTACCCCAGACAATTCCATCTTTTTCTTCCATGCTGGAAAGACCCGCACCCCAATAACGCGCCGCCACAAAAGTTTTTTTCACGAGCGAGCGCATATAGAGGTCAGGCATATCCACGCCGGTTTCCATCAAAGTGGCGCATTGCCGTAATGCTTCAGGCGTAATATTCGATGTACGAAAACCTAAGGTATCGGTAATGATGCCGGTTAATAGTGCGGCGGCAATCGGCTTGGTGATCTTATAGCCCCATTCGGGTAAGTGATTGGTCAAAATTGCGGCGGTGGCAACTTCTTCGGCTTCGATCAGATTTAATTTGCCGAATTTTTCGTTGGTCTTGTGATGGTCAATATTGATATCGGGTTGACCAAAATTCTCAAAGAACTTCCCCACTCGTTTGAAATCTGCACAGTCTACGGTAATAAATGTATCGTGTTCCCCTTTGGGTTCCTTGACGATCAACTCGCTGCCTGCAAGATGCCGAAAGGATGCAGACACGCCATCCACCAAAACCATCTGTACGGATTTACCGGCATCGCTAAGCGCCAGTCCCAGCCCGAGCAGGGAACCGATCGCATCCCCATCCGGGCGGACGTGTGCGGCGACGACAATATTCTTCGAACTTTCCAAGCGTGATTTGATTGCCCCTATGATTTCTTCGTTCATTCGTTCGTTTCCTCTATTTAGTTTGTAGTGGCGACTTCAGTCGCCTTTCGCCTAAACGACTAACGCGGAGCGGTTACTGCATTCTCTATTTGGTTTTGGCGCGCAATTCAGCCAGGATCTTTTCGATGTGGTCGGCGTTCTCCGGAGTCACATCCCAGTGAAAGCGCAGACGGGGAAAGGCGCGCAGTTCAATGCGTGAGGCCAGAGTCCGCTTAATGAAACCGGAAGCAGACTCAAGTCCCGCCAGAACGTCTTTGGAGCGTGAGACACCTTCAAGCGCCGAGACGTAAATATCCGCGAACGCCAGTTCCTTATCTATCTTTACGTCAGTGATGTAAATTTGTTGCAAGCGCGGATCGCTGATCTCGCGGATCAACATCTCCGAGAGGTCCTGGCGGATACGATCCGCAATGCGTTGTAAGCGAGTTCCAGATGGCATAGTTTGATTTACGGTTTTCGATTTCTGATTTATGATTTTTCAAGAACGTAGCAGACCAATTGATCGCCAGCTTGAATGTCATTGAAGCTTTTGAAGCCAACACCGCACTCATAGCCCTGCTTGATCTCTTTCACATCTTCCTTCTCATGGCGCAGGGAACCCATATCGCCTTCGTAGACAACATCGGTACCGCGGAAGAGACGGGCTTTGGCATTGCGGCGCAGTTCGCCTTCGGTCACTTTACAGCCAGCCACTTTGCCGAACTTGGACGCCGTAAAGACCGCCAGCACATTGGCACGGCCCAGGACTTTTTCTCTCACAACCGGTTCAAGCATACCATTAAGGGCTTTCTCAATATCTTCAGTCATGCGATAGATGATCTCATACAACCGAATATCCACGCCTTCTTTTTCGGCAAGGCGCCGGGCGGAAACATCCGCCTGCACGTTGAAGCCGATCATGATGGCGTGCGAAGCCGAAGCCAACATAATATCGTTTTCGCCGATATTGCCGGTTTCAGAATACAGGATCTTGATGCCGATCTCGCCTTCACCGAGTTTGTTCAACTCCGTGACGATCGGATCAAGCGAGCCCTGCACATCGGCTTTGACAATGAGATTTAATTCCTGCGCTTCACCCGCTTTGACGTTCGCGAACAAATCTTCAAGCGACATCTTCTTCTTGGACTGCGCCTGCGTTTTTGCCGCTTCAAGCCTTTCAGCGACGATTGCCCGTGCTTCCTTTTCGGTTGCCACTACCTGGAACACATCACCAGCCGAGGGGACGTCACTTAAGCCCATCACAGCTACAGGCGTGGAAGGACCGGCTTTCTTGATCGGCTTGCCTCTAAAATCATTGAGCTGACGCAGTCTGCCGTGCGATGTACCGGCTACTACGATACTGCCAGCTTCAAGCGTTCCATTTTGAATGAGCAGAGTCGCCATCACGCCTTTGGATTTATCCAGTTCGGCTTCGATGACCGTACCGATCACCTTGCCCTGCGGGTTGGCACGGATAACGGCGTTATCTGCCACGAGCAACACACCTTCGAGCAGATCATCAATACCCTGTTTTTGTTTGGCAGAGACCGGGATGACCATGGTATTGCCGCCCCATTCATCGGGGACGAGTTCCTGTTCAGCAAGTTGTTTCTTGACAAGTTCCGGGTTCGAATTGGCTTTATCCACCTTGTTGAGCGCCACAATGATCGGCACGCGCGCCGCTTTAGCATGCGCGATCGCTTCACGGGTTTGCGGCATCACACCATCATCTGCCGCAACGACGAGAATCACCACATCCGCACCCTGGGCGCCGCGCGCGCGCATTTGCGTGAACGCCGCGTGACCGGGTGTATCGAGGAACGTGATCAGACGTCCCTTCTTTTCAACTTGATAAGCGCCGATATGTTGGGTAATACCGCCCGCTTCACCTGCGGCTACATCCGTCTGACGGATGGCATCAAGCAAGCTGGTCTTGCCATGATCGACATGACCTAGAATTGTCACCACCGGCGGACGGGGCTTTAACTTTGCTTCATCTTCCCCTGCGATCAAACGGCGCCAGAGCGGCACCTCACCTGATTCAACGACGACATCTTCAATAACTTCGGGAATTGCCTCAAAACCATATTCCGCCATCACGATCGCGGCGGTATCAAAATCAACGGATTGATTAATGGTAGCCATCACGCCGTTGGTCATTAACTTTTTGATCAGGTCAATGGGGCTCTTGCCGACAATTTGCGCCAGATCGCGGATCACAATGCTGGCGGGTAACTCGATCTTGTTTCCATTACTGCTCATAGGACCTCCTCCACATCACAAACTCAATCAACAAAGTTCATTGTGGATTTCTACTCAGTTTGCGGGCAAGTCCTATGAGATTGAACTTCACATAGTCACTTGCCCGCCCCCGCACCTTCCGTGCTTTGCACGTCTTGCGGAAGGGTATTCATAAATTCTTCCAATTTCGCACGTTCATCTGCGGTCAAAGTCGCTTTCAACGCATTCGCGAGCGCGCCTTTCAGCCCTCGCTCCCAACACTCACGTCGGTCGTGAAGATAGGCTCCCCGCCCAGCCATCTTGCTGGTTGGGTCCACTTGCACTCCGGCGGCAGTACGGACGATTCGAATCATCCTGCGCTTGGGTAGCACCTCTCGGCAACCTACACAAGTCCGCTGGGGCACATGCTTCACACGTTGAACAGGTTTCTTAGACATACTCCTTAATCCCCTCTCCCGCTGGGAGAGGGCAAGGGTGAGGGAAAACTACTCTTCACTCCAGGATTCGCCGCCACGCTTGTGAACCTTGCGCGCAACAACTTCGCCGCGTTCTTCATCGAATTCCAATGCCACACTGCTCTTCTTCTTGCCTTTCTTACCCTTCTTCTTATCATCATCATCAGCGGCAGCGGGGGCGGTCTGGAATATCTCAGGCTTCATCGAGAACAGATCATCGAGTGAAACGCCATCCTTGGCGTGCTCATTATCTTCACTCTCGGCGATGCGCTTTTCTTTCTTCGCCGAGATCTCCTTCTCACCGAGGGGTACTTCGATCACTGGAGCTGTTTCACCAGCAATCGGGGAGACCGCTGCTTCAGGCGCGGAGACTGACTCAGCAGCAGGAGCAACTTCGGGTTCGGCAGGAGGCGTAGGTTCGGCGAAGGTCAACGCTGCAATAACTTCTTCAATATTCTGCATGGCTTTCGGTCCAACGCCGGGCAGTCCAAGCACTTTGTTCGGATCCATCTTCAGCGTCATCATCAAAGCACCGACATTATCAATGCCAGCCTCAACCAAAATATTGAGGACGTGTTCCTTGAGACCTGCCTGATCGAGCGGCATGCCAAATGCGGCAGTAGGAACTTCTGCGCGGGCGCCCGAAACCTTTTCCTCTTCGGCGCGCACGGCATCTTCTTTGATCTGAATGGTGCGGCGTTCAACGCGGTCCACGAACTGACCCAACGCACTATATTCTTCCGGTGTGACGGGGCGGTTCTCAGCCTTCTTGGTGAGGATCTCTTCGATCTGTGAAATGGACTCGACCACGTTCGGCAGAAGTGCAGCCAGCGCGGCGTCTCTTTGCAATTTCACGATCGCATCACCCGAGGCTTCGGTAAGCGACTTGATGTCAATGCGCCAGCCAGTCAACTTCGCGGCGAGGCGGGCGTTCTGTCCATCGCGCCCGATGGCGAGACTCAGTTGATCTTCACTCACCACTACGGTCGCTGTGCGGCTGCCATCCGATTCAGAGACATACACACCGGTCACGCGCGCGGGGCTGATAGCTTTTGAGATGTACACAACGGGGTCTTGATCCCATTGAATGATATCGATCTTCTCATCGTGCAATTCTTTCACGATGGCTTGAATACGGACGCCTTTGATACCTACGCATGCGCCCACGGGGTCCACACCCGCCTGAGTAGCTGAGACAGCCACCTTGGCACGTGCACCGGGTTCGCGCGCAATTGCGCGGATCTCGACGACGCCGTGATAAATTTCGGGGACTTCATTCTCAAGCAAGCGGCGCAAGAAGTTGCGATGCGCGCGCGAGAGAATGATCTGCGGACCGCGCGGTCCGTCTTTGACTTCGAGCACCACCGCGCGCACGCGGTCATGCACCTTGAAGCGCTCACCCATGATACGTTGATTGGCTGGCAACGAGCCTTCGGCTTTCATATCCAGACCAACGGTTGTACCCTGCGCGTTTGTCGCTTGCACGATACCACTAATGATCTCGCCAACCTGACGTTCAAAGTATTGCATCTGATTCGAACGTTCCGCTTCACGGATGCGCTGTTGGATCACCTGACGCGCAGTCTGTGCCGCCACGCGACCAAAGTCACCGGGCGTGGTTTCAACGACCACCATGTCGCCCAGTTGCGCTTCAGGATTCACCTTGCGGGCTTCTTCCAAAAGCACTTCGGTCTTGGGCTCGAAGATGTCTTCCACCACTTCCTTCTCGGCGTAGACAAAAACCTTACCGGTTTCAGGATCGATCTTGGCTTCCACATGTTGCGCAGTGGATGCACCAACAGCCCGCCGATAGGCAGAGACCATCGCGGACTCGATCGCGCCAATAATCACTTCCTTGGAGAGTTGTTTCTCTTCCAATACTTCATTGAAAGCCAGGGAGAATTCGTTCTTTGACATACTAATATTGCTCCGTATTTTTACTCTTACTTTTGATAATAGTTCGCAGGGCGGGTTCGCCCATCAAATTTCCTTGACCAGTCTTGAAGGGTCGCCCTTACAGTGCAAAGTCTCTTACAAGCAGAAAAGTGGGGGTTGCCCACTTCTCGATGCGTTCGGTATCCAGTTCTTCGTGCGCCTTCATTTTAGCACGGGGCAAAAAAAGATGCAAGTTATAATTACCGCCATGTCTGAGCGAAACCTTGATAAAGCCGCCTTGCGCGGCGAACCCTCGTATGTCTGGCGGGCGGGACAACAACGCCGCCTCGAAATGATCTTGCATGCCGCCGGGGAACGCATCCACGGAAACATCCTTGAAAACGGCTGTGGCGTGGGCATGTACGTGGAACACCTCGCCCCTTTTGGCGGAACCGTCATTGGATTGGAATACGACTTTGAGCGCGCTGCCGAAGCGCGGACAAACTCTCCGCACATCTTCAACGCCGCCGGAGAATTCATCCCGCTTCCTTCTGCGACATTTGACCTGATCCTCAGCCACGAAGTGATCGAACACGTACAGAGTGACCGCTCCGCGATTCAAGAAATGGTTCGCACCCTAAAACCCGGTGGGCGCGCTGTCATCTTCTGCCCGAACCGCGGCTATCCGTATGAGACGCACGGTATCTACTGGAAAGAAAAATATTATTTCGGCAACAAGTTATTCGCGAATTATCTGCCGCGTTCATTACGCGACAAACTCGCCCCGCATGTCCGCGTGTATTCCAAACGCGACATGCAAAAACTATTCGACGGTTTGCCGGTTAAGTTTATTGAACGTACGATCGTCTTCGGTGCGTATGACAATATCATCGCCCGCTTTGGTTCATTCGGAAAAATCCTACGCGGAATTTTACAGTTCCTTGAAAAGACTCCTTTGAAGATATTTGGCTTGTCCCATTATTGGGTAGTGGAAAAAGTTTAATTCCTCATGTCAGCACTCAAGTTCATCCTGCGCATTATCTATGACACCTACAACGAATGGTCGCATGATCGCGCGGCACGTTTGGGTGCGGCGCTGGCATATTATGCGCTCTTCTCCATCGCACCGCTATTGGTCATCATGATCTCCATTGCTGGGTCGGTGTACGGCGAAGCCGCAGCCAAGGGACAGATCGTGACTGCCATCTCAGGTCAAATCGGTCCTGATGCAGCAGTCGGCGTTGAGCAATTACTGGCGGGTATCTATGAAACAGGCTCCAGTGTATTTACAACCATTATTAGCGTTGTCATCCTGATCTACGGTGCGACCAATCTTTTCAGTCAACTCAGAGATGCATTGAACACCTTGTGGAATGTGCGTCCCAAACCCCGTCAGCATCTCTTCGGCGGACTGCTGGAATTCGCCTGGGACAGGTTAATTGCCGCTGTGATGGTCATCAGCTTCAGTATTGTCCTGCTGGCAACCTTGGCACTCAGCGCGAGCCTCACTGCTTTGAATGGCTGGCTGAGAACCATCATCACGCCCAATACCTCCTTCCTATTGGAGGGTGGAAATGTTTTGACCGGTCTGGGGGTAACGACCCTGCTTTTCGCACTCGCCTTCAAGTTACTGCCCGATGTGCAAATCGCCTGGCGTGTGGTTTGGGTCGGTGCATTGGTGACCTCCATCCTGTTCAACATCGGCGCATTCCTGATCGGTCTATATCTCGGCTATGGCTATGCCCAGTCGCTCCTCGGCGCGGCGGGATCGCTCGTTGTCATCATGATCTGGATATCCTACTCGGCGCAGATCATTTTCTTCGGGGCAAAGTTCGCCTTGGTCTACGCCTCCGCCATTGGGAAACCCATCCTGCCAGCTTCGTATGCGATGAGTTTGAAATTATCGCAACTGAATGCTCCAACAGATGACTCAAACCACAAAGATTAGAGTTTATTTAACTTCGCGCAAGTCCAAACAAAAACATAATACAATATCTGCAAGTTAGGGAGTAGCCACCCATTCCCGGGTCAGTTGGTCGTCAAGACAGAGCAAACGCTCTCGGTCAACTGTATGTGCATCTGCACTACTGGCGAGACTATCACGATAAAACCGTGGAGTCTCGCTTTTTGTTTTCCACGGTCAATTATAAAAAGGAGAACAAACAATGGACGGAATGGTCTGGCTTTGGATTGGTTTCAATATATTTGTATTATTAATGCTCGCGGTTGACCTGGGTATCTTTCACCGCAAGGCACATGCAGTTTCCATCAAGGAAGCTGTTATTTGGAGCGTGGTCTGGATTTCGCTCGCCATGCTTTTTAACTTGGGGATCTATTTATTCTGGGACAAGCTCGTACCCGACAGTACGTATTCCAACGGTCAGGCGGCGCTTGCGTTTTTCACGGGGTATCTCATCGAGAAGTCACTCAGTGTTGACAACATCTTCGTCTTCGTTTTGGTATTCACGTTCTTTGCTGTGCCTGCCATATATCAGCACCGTGTTCTGTTCTGGGGCATTCTCGGTGCCCTGCTGATGCGCGGTGCGCTCATTGCAGTTGGTGCGGCATTGTTGAAAGAATTTCACTGGGTCATCTATATCTTCGGTGCGTTCCTGATTTTCACCGGCATCCGCATGGCGCTCCATCGCAATGAGGAGATGCATCCTGAACAGAATCCGCTGGTGAAATTGTTACGCAAGATCATGCCAGTAACCGAGACCTATGAAGGTGACCACTTCTTCATCCGTCGCGCAGGCAAACTCATGGCGACACCGCTCTTCCTGGTGTTGGTGCTCATCGAAAGCACCGACCTGATCTTCGCCGTGGACTCCATCCCCGCCATCTTCGCGGTGACGCAGGAAACGTTCATCGTCTACACCTCAAACGTGTTTGCCATTCTCGGACTACGCTCGCTCTACTTCCTTTTGGCTGGCGTGGTGGACAAGTTCTATTATCTCAAGCTGGGACTTTCGGTCGTGCTGGTCTTTGTCGGTATCAAGATGAGCATGGTGGATCTGTACAAAATTCCAGTGGGCATATCGTTGGGCGTGATCTTTTCCATCCTGGCAATTTCCATCGCGGCTTCATTGTGGAGAGCGAAGCGTCTCTCTACACCAGAAACGATCACAAGCTAAACTTAATAAATAACGCTCCGCAAAATTGCGGAGCGTTATTTATTTTATTTCAGCGGTTCCCTGAAATCATAGATCCCATCTCTCACTTCCCACTTCTTTCCACAACCATAACATTCCAGATACGTTTTTCGATTCTCAAGCGGTAAAAATCCGCAATCGGGACATTTGAAAAACGGCTCGAGACTTGTAATTTGCGGGGCGGTCTCTTCGCCATGCATATTGAGTTTGCCACGCATTGCTTTCACAAACACCGAGGGCGTGAATTGCCACCACGCTCCCGTCCACTGCAAAAGCGAATCGAAGAGGACCAGCACACTCGTTGGAATGATGCGTTTCAACCATCCCACGCGGAAGTGCGAAAGCGTCAGCGTCTTTTCAACGGTGAAGTCCAATTCATCCAGCCAGTTGCGAATGGCTTGCGGGTGAAAGTCAAAGTTGAGCTTCACGAACTCCACCGGCTCCAGCGTAAACGGACTCCACTTCTGCCTGCCCAGCCAGTAACGGACTATCGCTTTAAGATTCAACTTATTCGCAAATTCAAGGATGAACGTCCCGCCGGGGCGCATGACCTTTTTGACCTGTTCCAACGCTTTGGGCGCATCTGCCATGTGATGCAACACGCGGATCATCGTCGCGCCGTCGAACAGCCCATCCACGAACGGGAGACGGTACGCATCCGCCGCGACGTAGAAATATTTCTCTGAGGTTCCAAGCCGCTGCTGCGCCTGTTCGAGTTGCGTGCGCGAATAATCGAGCAGGACGATGCGGTCAAAGCCGAGGTAGCGCGGCGTATTTCGTCCAGCACCAGCCCCAAGTTCAAGTAAGATGCGTCCTTTTTCAGGGAGCAATCGTTTCAGGGCAATCGCTTCTGTACGGTCTTCATACTGGCGTCCGCCTTGATCCCAAAAAGAGGTCTGGTAATCGGAGCCTTCGTAATTACAAACGGGAGGAGTGTTTTGTGTATTCATAAGAAAAGAGTCGGGCAATTGTACCCGACTCTCG
>JBDTWO010000062.1:0-22697 GCA_040006635.1 Chloroflexota bacterium | reverse complement strand
TGGAATCGCGCCAGACTCCCCAGCGTCGGGTGCACGCTTTGTTGGGCAGTTTTTGACCTTCACGGCACATATTCGTAAAGAGTTTTTACAAGTGCATAATACGGCATAAGCCTTTTGCCTGTACTTGGGTCAAACAAAAACGGATGATTAAGTGGTTCCCAAAAAATAAACGCCCTCACATTGTTAGAATCTAAGGCGGCTTGAACAACTGTATTAACGACTTCAATTTGTTGGTCAACTGGCACATCAACATCGTTTTCACCTTTTACACTAAACTCTGTAATGTAAATTGGAGCAATTCCTTTAAAACTCTCGAAGTGTTGAAGTAATGTCTCATATTTGATTTGGTCTATATGAGGTCCCCACCAACTAATTTTATCTTGTGCGCCAGTTCTAACGTGAAATTGCATACCAATAGCAAATGGTGTTGTTAAATTTATATTCTGTAATTCTAATTCTTGCTTAAACTCCTTGCCGAAGTTGCGATAATATTGCGACTTCAAGTTTTCCCATTCGTTATTGTAATCGTTGAATACAAATACAATGTCGTGGATGTTTGCATTATTAGATTCTTGATACGCAATTTGCCATGCTTTCTTAAGCCAATCTTTTCCAAAGGCTTTGTACATTGGGCTATTTTCCCATCCTATTGCTCCACTGTCTTCATAAATAGGCTCGTTGCTGACATTGATAATCTTGATATTTGGCGCTAATGTGAATAAATCTTTAGCTCTCAATATCATCCAGTTTTCAATAGTCACTTTGTCGGCGGAATTCAAATACGCTAGTTTAGGATTTTGATCCTTGGAGAAGAGCCAATGGTAATACAAATGAGGACCATAATAAACAAGATTATTATTTTTTGTCAGAGTTTCGAGTTCACTTAATAAATCTAATCCTATAGGGTTTTCTTTTTCGGTAAAAATAAATGGACCCGCGACAACTATGGAAAATTCGCCTTTTTCAGCTAAATCCTTTTCTCTGCCATCATAACTAATGCCAATTGAGAACTCAGTTGGAAATTTTTCTGTCAAGTCTTTGATGAGAATTTCTCGCCAGTTTTCATTGTTGCTACGGATTGCCAGCGGAACATTGTTGACCACTAAGAACGAAAACTCAATACCTTTGACTTTTTTTACCTGAATGAATTTATCGCCAGTCTTTCGGATTTCATCGGTTAAATGAGTCGCGTCCATTTCTATGCCATTAACCGTGACTTTATTATCGTAAGCATGAACAAAGTCGCTAACCCAAACAGATAAATCTTTTGCGTCGGCGATATTTTCAGGTACAAATGTTGGCGTGATTGTTGGTGGAGCAGGTGTAAATGTTGAAGTCGAAACAGCCGTTTCTGTTGGTACGACTTTAGCCGCTGGCGCACAAGAAGTCAGAATAACAGCGACAAGTAAAACCGTGACGATGTTTTTTGTTTTCATTAATACCTTATTATGCAAGGAACTGCCCAACGGTTTGCGTTACCCGCAAGTGGGCGGGCGTGGATAATGCCTGAGAGCAGAAAAAACTTGAAGCCAGAAAAATGCTTGTAAACCGCGCAGACTCCCACTTGTCGGGTGCACGCTTTGTTGGCACGCTTTTGACCTTAAGACTCACCTATGCGGTAACGGGTTTCATTTCACGGCAACGAGGATAATTTGGGCAACCATAAAATTGTTTTCCTTTATGTTCACCTTGCGCCACTGTTCTTAAGACCATTGGAACACCACATTTGGAGCAAAGCGGAACTGAACCAACTTGCTTATTAATTTCTGGCTGTGACGGTGCAATTGCAACGTCAACTTTATCTTTCAGAAACGGTGAAATTTGAGCCGCAATTTCTCTTGAATTGTACTCTCGTTGAACTGGAAACCGCAATAATGGCAAGCCTGCAACCTGACAAACACTTTCTACAAACTCATCACGTTCTTGCCTATCATTTCGCTTATGGCTGGAATCATCCAACTCAATACCAAAAAATGGTTTCATTGTCTTGGAATCACAAACAAGAAAATCTAAATGCTTTTGAGCGATTCTGTTAAAGAAAGATACATTTTCATTCGGACGAGCAACAAAGAAAATATCAGCCAGTCTTACTTTTGATTGAATTGTTAATTGTGCGCCAACAACAGACGAGAGAACTTTATAAAATGAGAACTCCGCTGGGGAAAGAAAATCATCACGCAAACGATACGGAAGTGTTTTGGGAACAGTTTTCTTTTTTAAGAACGGAAAGAAAATACTTAAGCAACCTGATTTTTCATTAGTATTTGCTGTCATGTTTTAGGTTTTATCTCCTGCCCGAAAATTACTTTGTTTTGCAAGGGGCGTGCCAACTATGATTTATACAGCCATGGCTGTATAATACCCCGTACAGGGTGGATATACAGCCATGGCTGTATAATTACTTATCTACAGATTATACAGCCGCCAATACCTGAAGGCAAGAAAATGTCCCAAACCCAGATCCCGCCAGCTTCCTCTCCACAGGGCAAAAAGCTCCTTGACCAAATGCGCGACCAAATCCGCCTGAAACAATACTCTCCGCGCACCGAAAAAACAGGCAGACATCATCTCCACGAGACCGCTGTTCAGAAAGCTGTTAAATCCGCTGCTCAACTTGCTAAAATTAACAAACGCGTTTCACCTCACACTTTCCGCCACTCCTTCGCAACTCATCTCTTGCAAAATGGCTATGATATTTGCACCATCCAAGAACTGCTCGGTCATAAGGACGTCAAAACCACCATGATCTACACCCACGTCCTTCAACGCGGCGGACTTGCCGTCAAATCCCCCTCGACACCTGAAACCCGAAACTTGAAACCAACCCACCCCCATATCTGGCTTGCCCCAAACCACAAATCATCATAGTCTGCATCTACTCTAGCTCTACTGTGAATCTACTGTAGATATACTCTGACCATTTCCTGATTTTGCCTAAAACCAAAAATCAGCTCAACCATATTTGGGGGTTCACCTTGCATAAAAGTAAACCAGCCAGACCACTTAATTGTTCCCCTGTGGGAATGTCCCCTTGTGGGATAATATCCAATAGACAAGCCCGCTCAAATGTTTCTCGCATCCTGGCAACACATCCTTCCTACTTCCTACTTCCTAATCACTAATCCCTAATCCCTAATCCCTAATTCATCATTCCTAATTCCCTCATGCGCCTCAAAGCCGATCTACTCCTCTTCATGGTCGCCATCATCTGGGGCACAGCCTTTGTCGCGCAAGGGATCGCGGGTCGCTACCAGATCGCCTATTTATTCAACGGTATCAGTTTCATGTTGGCGGGTTTTCTTCTGATTCCGTTTATCCCGAAAGGGACGCGCAATATCAAAGTCTCCAAAGACCAATGGAAGTGGATGTTCGCCGCAGGCGGCATCTTATTCCTTGCTACAGCCATGCAACAAGTTGGCATGCTATATACCAAAGTTGCTAATGCCAGTTTTCTCACGAGTCTGTATGCGGTCTTCACGCCCTTCCTGCTCTGGATCGGCTTTCGCGAACGTCCGCATTGGGTCGATATGATCGCGGTCACGCTGGCAGGCGTCGGGGCGTTCATGCTGTCGACGGCGGGGCAACTTCAAGTCCAGCCGGGTGACGCGATTGAGTTGCTCGGGTCATTGTTCTGGGCGTTGCACTTTGTCGTGCTCGGAAAATTCGCCGTGAAGTTCGAGTCCATTTCGTTTGCATCCGGTCATTTCATCATTAGCGGCTTCATCAATCTCGTCATCGGCTTGTTCGTGGAAGATGTCTCTGTTCTAACTGCCCTGCCTTTGCTCGGTGCCATCCTATACCGCGCGACTTTGTCCATTGGCATCGGCTACACTCTGCAAGTTTGGGGACAAAAACATACGCCGCCCACCGACGCCGCGCTCATTCTTGGACTGGAAGCTGTCTTCGCCGTCATCGCCGCCTGGTTCGCCCTCAAGCAGACTCTGCTCCCGATCCAGATCGTCGGATGCGTTGTCATCTTTGTAGCGGTGCTCATCTCCCAACTCAAAGGCTGGACCTCAGGTAAAATCGATCACGAGCATCTCGTTGAAGGCAGATAGATTGTGAAAAAAACGGATTACCTGATCTTAGCCATACTGCAACTCGGCATCATTCTTTTTGTTGCCCATTATCAATCCATCCCCGGCAACATCGATGCCGATTATTACTTCATGGGCGGCGTGCGCCTCGCGCAAGGTCACGGCTTCACTGAAAACTACATCTGGAATTATTTCAACGATCCCGTTTCTCTGCCGCAGCCCTCGCATAGTTATTGGATGCCGCTCGCTTCCATCCTCACTGCGCTCGGTATGTGGGTGACGGGCAATCAAGCCTTCGCATCCGGTCGCCTCGCATTTATCCTTCTCGCTGTTTTGATCACGCCATTGACTGCCGCGCTGGCATATCGGATCACTTCCCGCCGCGATCTCGCCATTGTCTCAGGTTTGCTTTCTTTATTTTCCGGTTTCTATTTGCCCTATCTGCCCGTCACCGAAAATTACAGCATCTTCATGGTCCTCGGCGCGCTCTATTTTTATCTCCTACCATGTCATTCTAAGCCGCGGAGCGGCGAAGAATCTCCGTTATCGTCTTGGAGACCCTTCCTCATATTAGGCATCCTTTCTGGCTTGATGGCGTTGGCGCGCACCGACGGGATGATCTGGCTGGCGCTGACGTTTTTACTGCTCGCGATCCGTTATTGGCGGGATGAAACTCCGCTTCTCTCCAAGCCGAAACTTGTTTCGCTCTTTATCAACCTGTCCCTCACCCTCAGCGGATTCCTGCTCATCATGCTCCCCTGGTATCTGCGCAACATCGCAGCCTTTGGCTCGATCATGTCAGAAGGCACCCGTCGCGCCTTCTGGCTGACGGATTACTATCAAACCTTTATCTATCCCGCCAGTCAACTCACGTTTCAGAATTGGCTCGCCAGCGGCTGGGATGCGATTCTCGCGTTACGCGTCTCTGCTTTTCAACGGGTTCTATATAACATCGTAGTGGTGCAGGGCGTGATCGTCTTAATTCCGTTTATTCTGCTGGGCGCTTGGAAACTACGCCGAAGCTCACAAGTCCGCTTGGGACTGATCGTTTGGGTGCTATTGATCTTTGTTTTTACAGTCATATTCCCGCTCGCCGGTGTGCGTGGCAGTTATTACCACGCCGTCTCTGCGCTGCAACCTTTGCTGTGGGCGCTTGCTCCCGTTGGATTAGATATCCTCATCCGAAAACTGCAAAGTTTGAAAATGTTTCAATTACCCAAACTGGATCTAATTCTTCAAGCCACGTTGGTGTTTATCTTGTTCTTTATTTCCTATGCAAGTGTCAACGCGCTGGTGTTGACCAACGGCTGGCAGCGCGGCGAATTGACTTACCCCAAAGTGGAAGAATTCCTGCTCCAACAAGGCATTGAGCCAGAGCAGCCCGTGATGGTCATCAATCCGCCTGGCTACACCATGATGACCGAGCGACCGGCAGTCATGTTTCCATATGGAGGCGAAGCTTCAATTTTGAGTGTTGCTGAGAAATTTAACGTGCATTATATTGTGTTGAAGAACGACCCCGTCAACGCCAACGCGCATTTCAATGCTTTATACAACCAACCTGACCTATATCGATCCATTCAGCTGGTCGGGGAAGTGGACGATGTGCGTATCTATAAAGTACAGGTTCTTCCGTAAACATCCCAGCTTGCTCAATAGACTTTATCGATAATACGCGCAGAACTATGTTTTGGACGCAGATGAACGCTGATTTCGCTGATTCAAAGATAGATATCTGCGTTTGTCAGCGTGAGTCGGCGTCCCGATTTAATTTCCGATAATGCCTAATCGGTAACCGCTTCATTTCCATTGCAAAACTATTTTATGGTCTTACCTTTTGAGTTCACAAAGTAAAATAGGCATAAGATGAAAATTCAAGTATTACTCAATCCCTATTCAAACCGCTGGAATTCACAGAAGCGCTGGCCCGCGGCTGAGTCCGCTTTGCGTGCGGCTGGCGTTGATTTTGGTCTGTCCATTTCCGAACGCGCCGATCAACTTGTGGATCTTGCAGCGGAGGCTGTTCAAAAAGGCTTTACCACGCTGATCGTAGCGGGTGGTGACGGCTCGATTGGCGAGGTGGTCAACGGTGCAGCGCGTGGCTGGGATGAGAAGAGTCCGTTCCCGGTGACATTAGGCATCCTGCCTTTGGGTACAGCGAATGATCTCGGCGACAATATTGGAATTCCGCGTGATTTCTCAGCCGTTGCCCAGATGATCGCAAAAGGGCAGACCCGCCAGATCGATCTGTGTAAATGCAATGAACGCTATTTCCTGAATAACTCTGCGGCTGGTTTGGAACCGTACGTGACCATTAAGCAGGAAAAAATAAAATGGATCACCGGCATCCCGCGTTATCTGGTTGCGGCTGTGCAGGCGATCATGGAGCAGCCGAACTGGAACGCCAAAATGGAATGGGATGGCGGTTCGTATGAAGGACCATTGTCACTTGTCTCAGTCGGCAATGGACAACGCACCGGCGGCGTCTTCTTTATGACTCCGCATGCGAATCCGTTTGACGGGAAGTTGACCTTTGTCCATGGCTATCGCAGTACTCGCGTAAAGATGTTTCAAGCTTTACCGGCTGCCATGAAACCCGGCGCGGGCAATATGGTCGAAATGGATGGGATCAACGAACTCCATTGCACCCACTTGAAATTTAAATTAGATAAACCATCGCCCGCGCATACTGATGGCGAGTTGTTCGATCAATGGCTCACCGACTTTGATTATCGTATCTTTCCAGCGACCATCCCAATGCTGATGCCGTAATTTTGGAATGCAGGAGCTCGCTCCTGCCGACCAGCAAACTGGTCGATTCCAAATTCATGCCGTTCACTTTGTGTAGAAATATTCCAAAGTGAACGGTATTTGTTTTATAGAATACCCGTGGTCAGACTTATATTTTCTCACTTATTTAAAAAACAGAGCAATTTTTGACCGCCTTGGGTATACTTGGCGAACTATGTCGGAATCACTCTCCCTATCTATCAAACCGATCAAACGAAATCTATGGCCCGACCTCGAAGAACTCTTCGGTTCCAATGGCGCGTGTGGCGGCTGTTGGTGCATGAACTGGAAGTTGCGCGGTAAAGCTTATGAAGAAGCCAAAGGCTTTGAGACCCGTCAGATGCATAAGTCCCTGATCGATGCGGGCGTTGTCACCGGCTTGCTGGCATACTGGCATGGCGAAGTGGCTGGCTGGGTCGCTGTTGAGCCGCGCAGTGCTTACGAAAAACTGGCGCATTCACGCGTGCTCAAATCTGTCGATGATCAGGAAGTCTGGTCGATCACCTGCTTTTTTGTCGCGAAAGAGTTTCGGCGCAATGGCATCGCTGTCGAGTTGATCAAGGCTGCGGTTCAGCACGTCAGCCACATGGGCGGAAAGATCGTGGAAGGTTATCCGGTAGAGGTGCAAGAAAATTCTCCCGCGCCTTTTATTTTCACCGGTACTGCATCCGCCTTTCGTCAGGCGAATTTTAAAGAGGTGGCACGTCATGCACCCACGCGTCCCATTTTTCGTTTTGAGATTGAATAGTCGATGGCTTTTCAAGATATTCGAAAATCGCAAAAATTTCTGACCCCGGCTGATATTGGTTTTATTCTGGCTGCCATCATTCTTGTTGCGGCCTTGCTGGCTTTGGATATTTATCTCGCGCGGACTCTGCAGGGCGGTGAGTGGTTATTTATGCGCTGGAACGGTGTGCGCGCATTTTTGTTTGAGAAGATCGAGCCGTATGGCTCGACCATTGCGGAGCGGATTCAGTCGCTTGTGTATGGACGCGAAGCGTTTCTGGCTGAATACCCTTACGCGCTGAATGATCCGTTTTATATTCTGTTGTTATACACACCGCTGGCTTTCTTCTCAGATTTTACGATCGTGCATGGCATCTGGATGCTGCTCTCTCAAGCCGCGCTGATCGGTATTGTTGTACTTTCCTTGAGACTGTCCGAATGGAAACCTCCAGCCTGGATGGTTGCATTCCTGATCTTGTTTGGGTTGTTAAGTTACTTCAGCGTCAGTTCGTTTCTTTCCGGTTCCCCAGCTATATTTATGACATTGATCTATTTGAGTATGCTGGTCGCTTTGCGGTCATTCTCAGATGAACTTGCAGGCGCTCTTTTGTTTTTTGTTGCCTATCAGTGGGAAATCGGCGCCTTGTTTTTTATTTTTATTCTGGTCTTCGCGATCGCAAATCGTCGCTGGAGTGTATTCTCCGGTTTTGGTATGACGCTGATCGTGCTGGCGATCGTTTCTTTTATCGTGAAATCAAATTGGTTGCTGCCGTATGCGCAGGCAGTGCGGTTTAATTGGAGCCGCGGAATAAACTATAGTTTCGAGACGACGTTGGCTTATTTGTTTCCAACGCAAAGCTTTTCCTTTGGCGGTTGGTTGATCGTGGGCTTCGTCGTTGTGTTTTTATTTGAAGCCATCCGTTCCGTAAATGAACATGCAGTCCATGTGACGTGGGCGGCACTTTTGTCGCTGGCGCTGACTCCGATGTTGGGCTTTGCGATCTTTCCCTCCAGCCATGTTGTTTTGATCCCGGCTTTTGTGTTGATCCTTTCACTCGCCTGGGAACGTTGGACAAAGCGGCGGGTCTTGATCACGACTCTATTACTAATCCTTGTGCTGCTTTTTTTCTACGGCTTGTATTTTCAATCCATGACATCCTCAGCACGCTTGTATGCAGACCTGTTGAGAATTCTCCCACCTGTATTAACCATCCTCGGGTTGTATTGGATGCGTTGGTGGGCTGTACGTCCGCCGCGCATTTGGGCAGATCAACTCGGAGCCCGTAAATGAACTGGCGTCATTATGTGATCTTATTTGTTATTGGGTTGATGGTTCCATTTGCCGTATCGCAATACCAAACCCTGCCCGGTTACATGGATGCTGATTATTATTTTGCAGGCGGCATTCAGTTGGCAACGGGCAAAGGTTTCACTGAACCCTACATTTGGAATTATCTCAGCGACCCGCAGGGACTTCCCACACCATCGCACACGTATTGGATGCCGCTCGCGTCGATCGTCTCTGCCATTGGGATGTGGCTCACATCTCAAACCACATACCCGGTTGGACGTTTCCCGTTCATTCTCCTTTCAGCCTGCGTGCCTTTACTGACAGCGACTCTTGCCTTTGATATGACCAAGCGCAAACTGTTTGCGATGGTTGCAGGATTACTTTCTATCTTTTCGCTTTTTTACGCGCCCTTCATGCCGGTCCCGGATAATTATGCGATCTTCATGTTGCTTGGTGGTGTATTTCTCCTGTTGGCTCCCAGAAAACAAAAATGGATTCCCCTCATCCTTGGCGGGTTGGCTGGCTTAATGACCCTTGCACGCAGCGACGGTTTGTTATGGCTGGGGCTGGCTGGTGTGACCGTCATGTGGAAATCCACAACCAAAGAGAGTGGAGAAAAGAATACATTCAAGGAATGGCTGGTTCTTATCGTCCCCAGCGGACTAATTGTGCTTGTTGGATATCTAATCATCATGGGTCCCTGGCATTATCGCACTTGGACTCTGTTTCATTCGTTTTTAACCCCTGGCGGTGGGAAACTTCTCTGGCTGCAAGATTATCGAGAAACGTTTATTTACCCTGCTGAAAAATTGACGATGGACAGCTTTATGCAAGGCGGGTGGGGGCTGGCGATCCAAAACAGAGTTGATGCAATCAAATCTAATTTCAATACCGCCATCTTTGCCCAGGGCGAGTTCTTATTATTGCCACTGATTTTGATTGGCATATGGCAATTAAGAAATGACCTGCGAACAAAAATAGCTGTTACCGGATGGGCGATCGCATTTTTTGTGATGTCGGTGGTTTTTCCCTTTGCCGGTGCGCGTGGAAGTTTCCATCATACGGGCGCAGCGATGCAGCCGCTGTGGTGGGTAGCCATACCGGTGGGTTTTGATGCGATCCTTGCATGGGTACAACGTCGAAATCAATTTACAGATAAAAATGCTCCTTATGTGTTTCATGGCATGGTTGTGGTTCTGGCGATCATTTTTACGGGCTACCTGGTCAATGCCCGTGTTGTGGCGACCGGCTGGGCACAGGACGATGTCATTTATGCCTCAGTGGAGGAAAAGCTCCAGGAAAATGGCATCAGCCCGCTGGATGTGGTGATCGTTCCTAATCCGCCTGGTTATTATGTTCGCACTGGGCGCTCCGCTGTTCGTCTGCCTTTGGGTGACGAGTCCATTGTTTTGGATGTCGCGCAAAAGTTTCAAGCCAAATATCTTGTCATCGAGCATAGTGATTCTCTGGGGGCTTTGCAGGATTTGTATGATAACCCGCAAAGCAATGCAACTTTTACGTATTTGGGAGAGGTGGCTGGCGCGCATCTTTATCGTATCGCGCCGTAGAAAACAGTATTACGAAATTGAAATGCCTGTGCGCGTTGCGCAAATTGCCCACATATCGCTACTGTGCTATACTCACGTTGAGACCAATATAGGGATAAGTTTAATGAAAGAGATAACACTGCTCGTTGCAGATGATCATCCACTTTTTCGCCAGGGTGTGGTGGAAGCCCTTTCGCTCGAAGCTGATTTTCGAGTCATCGCTCAGGCGGCGGATGGGAATGAAGCCATTGCACTCATCCGATCAATGAATCCGATGGTTGCTGTCATCGATATTAATATGCCCGGCATGAACGGTCAGCAGGTTACCCATCAGGTGACCTCTGAGCATCTGACAACGCGCGTTGTTTTGCTCACCGGTTATGATGATATTGAGCAGGCGATCCATGCTGTGTTAGCGGGCGCGGTCGGTTATTGTGCCAAAGAGATCGAACCCGATGTGCTGGCACGTACCATTCGAGCTGTTGCGGATGGTAAATACGCTGTTGCAGGCAACATCTTTAACCGACGTGATCTGGATCGTTGGATCGACGAACAAATGGATGGTGTCCGTAAATCATACAGCGAACCCGGAGCGCCATTCCATCCGCTCTCCGACCGCGAGATGGAAGTTCTGTCTTGCGTGGTGCGCGGGATGAGTAATAAAGAGATCGCTGGTTTGCTGGGCATAAGCCACCAAACGGTTAAGAACCACGTCACATCGATACTTAGAAAGTTTAGTGTTGAAGATCGCACTCAAGCGGTTGTGTATGCCTTACGACGCGGATGGGTGAAATTGCAGGATACTGCTATAAAGTCTCAGGAGTAGATATTTATGTTTAATGAGCTGACCTCCGGCGACGAGCTGGATTATGAAAAAGAACTGGATGAAGCGCAGAGAGCTTTGCGAGAAGTCACTTTGATGATGGAGCAGAGTCAGGGTGAGTTGTCGAAGTTAACTCAACGCAATGCGGCGATCACTACACATCTTCAACAAGTTCAGGGTCAACTGGATAAAATGCCGCCTCAGGAAATCAAATCCGCCTACGACTCTGCTCTGGATGCTCAACAGCGTCTATTCGTAATGCGTGGACAGCTCGAAAAATTACAAGCCGAAAAGACACATCTCGAGCGCTTCAAATCGACCCTTGAGCGGGCGCGTGTTTCAACAAGCTCTGCCGGCGCCTCGTCTTCTTCAGGATCTGGCGGAGGCAAAAGTCCTTTAGCTAGTGTTGAAATGTTGGTCAACGCACAAGAAACAGAAAGACAACGTCTCTCGCGTCAAATGCACGACGGACCCGCGCAAGCTTTATCGAATTTTATTCTGCAAACAGAAATTGCGATGCGTTTATTTGATATCGATGCCGTTCAAGCGCGTGCTGAATTGAACAGTTTGAAAGCCTCTGCAATGAGTACTTTTCAAAAGGTTCGAAATTTCATATTTGAGCTTCGCCCAATGATGCTTGATGATTTGGGGCTGGTGCCTACTGTCCGTCGATATGCGGACGCATTCAAAGAGCAAATGGGCTTAGATATTAATGTAACGGTCACGGGGAATGAACGCCGTCTTGAGCCTTATTTGGAAGTTATGTTGTTCCGTGCTATTCAGGAATTATTGGGGAATGCCGCTCGCCATAGCCAGGGGACTGTTGTAAAGGTCATGTTGGATATGGGCGAAGAGCGTGTCCGTGTCAGTGTTGATGATAATGGACGTGGTTTTGACCCTGAAGTTGTTCAGCAGGGAGCCAGCCTCGGCTTGAAACTGATCCGTGAGCGGGCTGAGATGCTCGGTGGAAGTTTTGAAATGGATAGCGCTGTAGGGAAGGGTGCGCGTATTTCATTTGCGGTGCCGGCTCGTTCCTAACTTCTTTCAGCAATTGTTTATGTCAAAAAAGCAAGCAAAATTGCAGTAATTTTTGATTTAAATGCCTGCTTCATCCATATGTCTTACTAATTTGCTATTATTGTTTTAGGTGTATACTATTATAATAATTCTAAATTTGCAACTCTTGCCGATTAAGGCGAAAAACTGAGAGGAGAAATACCCATGCGTCGCGGACGAATATTCATTTTCCTGATCCTGATCGTTATAGTTGGCGTTGTTGTTTTAGCATTTAGTTTTGGTTTGTTCAATCCAACAACCAATACAGCTGCTCCCACTGAGGCTGCAAGCATCCAGGTTTACTTTGCGGCTCAAAATATTCCGCAAGGCCAAACAATTACCAAGGAAATGTTGGGCACATTTTCGATCCCTCAGGGGAATGTCGCAGAAGTAATGTTTACTGCTGGTGAAGAAGCCAATCTGGTTGGGCAAACAGCTAAGTTTACGCTTGAACAAGGAACCCTGATTACCTCATCAATGATTGGGGCAGCCGTTGGTGAACTTGCTGGTCCGGCTTGGGCTGTTCAGGTTCCATCTGGAATGGTAGCCATGGCAATTCCTACTAATCGGTTAGCTACAGCCGCATATGGTGTAAATGATGGCGCGCATGTTAATGTAAATGCATGTATGACTTTTGTGGATGTTGATCCGGCATATCAATCGGTGCTTCCAAATTACGTGTCTGCGATGAGCGACGTGTTTTTTCCACAAGATGGTCAACCGATTATTTCGATTGTACCTGTAACTCAGGAGCTACCGTCTAGGCAGGGGCGTGTTGAGCTTGATCCCACTTTCCAAAAACCGATCTATACCGTTCCTTCTGAAAATCAACGACCTCGCTTGGTTTGCCAAATGATCTTGCAAGATGTGATTGTCATGAATCTTGGGAATTTCCAGCTCCAGGCTCCGCCAGTTGTTGATCCAAACTCAACACCTGCACCGACTCAACAAGAACCTGCTCCGGATATTATTACATTGATGGTCACGCCTCAAGACTCAATTGCTTTAAACTATTTTGTTTATAGCGGGGCAGTCATTTCAATGACACTTCGTAATCCTAATGATAACTCGCGTATCGAAGCTCAGTCAGCGACATTAACCAGCCTTTTGACGCAATATAATATATCCTTGCCCTCCAAGTTGCCATATGCACAGCAGCCTCGTTTGGATGTACTTGCGCCGCCTTCGTTACCGAACGACATTATTAATGCTCAGCCCTAGCCATAACAAACTAACTTTGAGGTAAGTATCTTATGCCTGCTGGTGAAAAAATTCGTGTTTTGATTGTGGATGATGTGTCCGAAACGCGTGAAAATGTTAAAAAGCTGCTCCAGTTTGAAGCTGACGTGGATGTTGTCGGAATAGCGCGGACAGGCAAAGAGGCTATTCAGGTTTCGCAGGAACTGAATCCAGATGTAGTCTTGATGGATATAAATATGCCTGATATGGATGGCATTGCTGCAACAGAGGCGATTCGCGCTAAACAGCCCGCCGTTCAAGTCATTATATTGTCGGTGCAAAGTGATCAAAATTACATGCGCAAGGCAATGTTGGTTGGAGCGCGCGATTTTCTAACCAAGCCTCCAATGGGTGACGAATTGATCTCTGCCATTCGGCGTGCAGGGGAAATGGCGCGAACTGAGAAATCAAAAAGCGTTCAGATTCAATCTGCAGTTGTATCTGGGAATCAGGGTGGGATGGCCAGCTTTGGTGGACCTAAAGGCAAAATTATTACCGTTTACAGCCCCAAAGGTGGCGCAGGGTGCACGACCTTGGCGGTTAATCTTGCCCTTACGCTAAATAATGATGATACCCGCGTTGCCTTGGTAGATGGAAATTTTCAATTTGGCGATGTTGCAGTTTTTGTTAATGAACAAGGGAAGAATACGGTTCTAGATCTGGCACCTCGTGCGGAAGAGCTTGACCCAGAGATTGTAGAAGAAGTGATGGTTAAGCATGCTGCATCCGGTCTTCATATCCTTGCTGCGCCAAGCCGACCTGAGCATGCAGAAAAAGTTTCAAGTGCCCAGTTTTCGAAAGTTCTTGAGTTTCTTACCCATATGTATGCCTATGTCGTTGTTGATACGGCATCCCTCTTGACTGATGTAACCCTGGCTGTCATAGACTTAAGCGACTTGATTGTACTGGTCACCACACAGGATATTCCGTCGATTAAAAATTGCCGATTATTCCTTGACCTGCTCCAAACACTTGGCGTAGAACGTAACCGAATACTGTTTGTTATGAATCGATATGACAAGCGAATCAATATTACGCCAGAGCGTGTTGCCGAGAACCTTAAACAGGAAGTGGCGCTTTCTATCCCATTGGATGAGCCCACAGCGACGAAGGCAGTCAACCGAGGTGTACCATTTGTGCTTGATAATAAAAGCCAGCCAGTTTCTAGAGGTGTATATATGTTGGCTGAAAGCGTGCGTGGACGTGTTGCTGCTCAAGAATCAGGCGGCGAGCCTGATCGAGTAGCTCGACGGTAGACTTGCAAATTTTTATTTTTAATAAATAATAATAGATGTAGGAGATCGTAAAGTATGTCTCTATTAAAGCGTATCGAACAAGGCCAATCCGGATCTTCTTCAGGCGGACAACCTTCGGATGCTCAGGGAGGTGGGGAAGGTTCCCGTTTGTCCTCTTTGCAGGCGCGACGTGTTAATGCCCCCATCACATCTCCGCAAGCCGGTTCTTATTTTGACTTAAAGGTTCGAGTTCAGAACAAACTTTTGTCTGAGTTGGATCCGTCCATGGATATTACCCGTACAGATGATGTGCGGCGCACGATTCAGGATCTTTTTGAGCAGATTCTTGCGGAAGAGAATATCGTTCTGTCCAGACCGGAACGGGCACGTCTGTTTGAACAAATTGCTGCAGAAATATTGGGGTTGGGTCCTCTACAGCCTTTGTTGGAAGATGATACGATTTCTGAAATCATGGTAAATGGTCCAAAGAATGTTTATATTGAAAGGAAAGGCCGGCTTCATCGAGTTCCGGTGACTTTCGAGAACAACGATCATGTGATGAGGATCATTGATCGTATCGTTGCGCCACTCGGCCGTCGTATTGATGAATCAAGCCCATATGTTGATGCTCGCTTGCAGGATGGCTCTCGTGTGAATGCAGTTATTCCCCCGATTTCACTTGTAGGCCCCGTGCTAACCATCCGTAAATTTTCCAGGAATCCCATCACTATTGAACAATTGATTCAGTTCGGCTCCATTACAAGTGAAGCTGTTCAGTTTCTCAAGGCTTGTGTTGAAGCTCGTTTGAATATCCTGATATCGGGTGGTACGGGTTCAGGAAAAACTACCCTCTTGAATGTAATGTCAAGTTTTATACCTAATGATGAACGAATCTTGACCATTGAAAATGCTGCTGAGTTGCAATTGCGCCAGGAGCATGTGGTTACATTGGAGTCGCGTCCGCCCAATATTGAAGGACGTGGTGAGGTGACTATCCGCGACCTGGTTATCAATGCACTCCGTATGCGCCCCGAACGGATTATTGTAGGTGAATGTCGTGGCGGAGAAACCTTGGACATGCTGCAAGCCATGAATACGGGTCATGATGGTTCCATGACCACCGCGCATGCAAATACACCTCGTGATGCTCTCGCTCGTGTAGAAACGATGTGTTTGATGGCTGGTATGGATCTGCCAGTGCGGGCGATTCGGGAGCAAATGGCTAGTGCGGTTGATTTAGTTTGTCAACAGGAACGTATGCGCGACGGTACTCGTAAAGTAACTACCATAACCGAAGTCAGCGGCATGGAAGGCGATGTTATTACGATGACAGATATATTCGTCTTTGAGCAAAACGGCATGGAAAACGGAAAAATTGTTGGACGGTTACGGCCTACTGGCCTTCGCCCAAAGTTCATGGAAAAAATCGAAACGGCTGGTATAAATCTACCGCCATCCATCTTCGGCATTGGCGAACGACGCCGTTATTAATTGGTGATATGACAGGAAACGCAGTATGAATCCGATCATTTTGATAGGTGGTGGTGTTGTATTAATAGTGATCTTGATAGTTGGCGTTGTTGTTTCAATAAATAGCGAGCGCTCAATAGTCGAGGATCGTTTAGGGCGCTTCCTTGATGAGGATCAGAAGCAAGCTCAATCTGCAGGCGAGGATGCGAGCCGGTCCATTGTTACCGAATGGATGAACCGACGGGTAGCAAGTTCTTCTGCGGGTGACCGTGTAGCGCGTGAGTTGGCGCGAGCTGATCTAAAATTCAAAGTAGTTGAGTATTACGCCCTGGTTTTCATGTCAACGGTGGCGGTGGCAGTGATTGCTTATTTTATCCAGCCGAATATTGCTTCTCCGGTGGTTGGCGGTGTAATTGGTTTCTTTATTCCCCGCTTTTATGTGAAGCGTCAGCAAGCGGTTCGGTTGGCTAAATTTGATGACCAACTGGCTGACATGCTAAATTTGATGGTAAACGGCTTGCGTGCAGGTTATTCTGTAATGCAGGCATTGGAAGCTGTTAGCCGGGAATTGCCAGCCCCAATTTCCGATGAATTTCGCCGCGTTGTGCAGGAAATGCAAATAGGTATTTCCATGGAAAAATCCCTGGATAACCTTCTGCGGCGAATCCCAAGCGAAGATTTGGATTTTGTTGTAACTGCTATAAATGTGCAGCGTGAGGTGGGCGGTAACTTAGCTGAAATTTTGGACACGATCTCGTTTACCATTCGAGAGCGTGTTCGGATCAAAGGCGAGATACGCATTATGACTGCTCAGGTCCGAACCTCTGGTGCCGTTCTATCCTTGATCCCCGTCTTCCTTGCAATTGCTTTGTTTTTTGTGAGTCCAGAATACATTGGCGGCTTCTTTAACGATAGCCCGGCTACTCCTCAGCCGTTGTGCGGTATTATCGCTGTTGGTACGATCGTTGGTATGATTGTCGCTGGTTATTTTGTTATGCAGAAGATCGCGGATATAGAGGTATAAAATGACTGTGGTTTATGTACTAGTTGCCATTGTGCTGGTGGGTGCAGTCGCTGTAGTAATTGTTAGTTTAAGACGAAATGAACAGGCTGATGACTCTGATCCACTACAAGCCCGCTTAGCTGAATTTATTCAGCGCGGTGATGATATAACCTCACTTGAAGATATTGAGCTTTCGCAGCCCTTTGCTGAACGCGTCCTGGTACCTATCATTCGGAGAGTTGCTGAATTTTCTGTTCGTTTCACTCCCCAAAAGGCAATTCAGAACGTTACCAGAATGATGGAGTTGGCTGGAAACCCATGGCCAATCGACGCGCCAACGTTTTATGCGATCCGCTTTGTTTTGGCGTTGGTCTTTGGCGGACTTGCGTTAGCTTATATTTTGATTTCACCCCCCGCTGATTCTAGTAAGAACCTTCTCTATATTGGTGGTGCAGCGTTCATGGGTTCTTATATACCAGCTTCAATGTTGACGAGCAAGATTACTGCCCGTCAAACTGAAGTTCGTAAGGCGATGCCTGATGCTTTGGACCTCCTGACCATTTGTGTAGAAGCCGGGCTCGGGTTTGAAGCTGCAATGTCAAAAGTTGCGGAAAAATGGGACAACGAACTTGCCCTGGCGTTTGCAAGAACGCTTCGCGAAATCCAACTTGGGAAAGTGCGTCGTGATTCATTGAAAGATATGGCTGATCGACTGGGAATTGCAGAAATGACCAGTTTTGTAGCCGCAATTATCCAAAGCGAACAATTGGGCGTAAGTATGGCGAAGGTCTTGCGTATTCAAGCGGATCAAATGCGTATGAAGCGCCGCCAATTTGCTGAAGAACAAGCTCACAAAGCTCCAATTAAGATGATCATTCCAATGGCTTTATTGATATTTCCCTCCATTATGATCATTATTCTTGTGCCTGCTGTCATGCAGATCATGACTAATCTTGGCGGTAGTGGCTTGTAAGTCGTTTACCTAAAATTATCTGTGAGCAATCTACCCTGGTCGTATCGTCTGTATCGATTGACCTGGAGCGGGCTGGACTTGCTCTTCCCGCCGGTATGCGGAGGATGTGGAAAAGCAGGAGTTCGCTGGTGCCCGAATTGCCAGGGACGTGTCCCGTTTGTCGCGGAGCCGTTCTGTAAAAAATGCGGAATCCCCGTTCGCAAAGCTGGTCTGTGTGAGAAATGTCAATCTGAACCGCCTGTGTATCGCTTGATGCGATCGTGGGCGGTTTTTGATTCGCCTATTCAGAATGCGCTGCATACGATCAAATATCGCCGCAATGTTGGTCTGGCAGATTCGATCGCAATTCAAATGGTGGATTTTGTGCGTTCATTACAATGGAACTTAGACCTGATCATCCCCGTGCCGTTAGGGCGTAAGCGCCTGCAAGAGCGGGGTTATAATCAAGTTGGGTTGGTGGCGCGTCCGCTGGCGCATGAGTTGGGATTGAAGTATGCCCCGAAGGCATTGTGGAAAGCGCGTGAGACACGTTCGCAGGTGGGGCTGACAATTTCTCAGCGGCGCGAAAATGTCTCGCAGGCGTATCAAGCCAACCCGTCGGCGGTGAAGCGGAAGTCCATTCTGTTGATGGATGACGTAGCTACGACCGGTTCCACGATCTCAGCCTGCACAGAGGCGCTGTTATCCGCTGGCGCCCAGGAGATCTATGCGCTGACCATCGCGCGCGCACTTTCACATCATGATCTGACTCGTGTATGACAACTGACCAGACGGTTGGTTGAACTAATTTTTCAGGAGGTAGTACCATGGCGAACAAAGTTGAAGCACAAGCTCGTAATATGCGGTTGACGGATGATACGCGTGAGTATGTTGAGAAAAAAGCCGCCAAGCTCGAGCGACACCTTCCGGGAATTGATGAAATAAATATCGAGTTGTCGCATAACAAGGCGGCGCGTAATGCGAGTGATCGGCAGGTGGCGCAGATTACTGTGCGCGGCAAGGGTTTTATGTTGCGTACCGAAGAACGGGCGGATGACCTGCACGGTGCCTTTGATATTGCGCTTGAAAAGATGCAGCGCCAGATCGACCGCTATAAAGGCAAGCATCATCATGGACGCGGCGATGGGCGTTCTGCCGCGGAAGTGGTCGAAGCGGATGAACTGCCAGTTGATGAAACAGGTGAGTTACTCCCGTTGATCGCCCGCCGCAAGAAATTTGTGTTGATCCCGATGATGGAAGATGAAGCCATCGAACAGATGCGCCTGCTCGGGCATGATAATTTCTTCGTCTTCTTTAATGCCGAAAAGAACTCGATCCAGGTTTTGTACCGCCGCCGAAATGGGACCTACGGCTTGATCGAACCTGTTGTGGGTTGAGCCTGTCAAGTGAATGAATTACCAGCCCGGCGAATTGTCGGGCTGGTTTTATCAAGGAGTGAAAATGGAATTGAAAAACAACGATGCTGATGAACATCTGGTTGGGGAAGTAGATATCGAGGCTGTTAAAAAAATAATTTCTGAATTACTAAGTGCAGTCGGGGAGGATCCGCAGCGCGAGGGGTTGAAGAATACACCCGATCGCGTTGCACGTATGTATTCAGAATTATTGAGTGGTTATCGCGATATCCCTGCCAAAGTTGTCAACGGTGCGTTGTTCGATGTACAGTATGATGAAATGGTGATTGTGCGCGATATTGAATTCTACAGCATGTGTGAACATCATATGCTGCCTTTCATCGGGCGCGCGCATGTGGCATATATTCCGAATGGCAAGGTCTTGGGGCTTTCAAAAATCCCGCGCATTGTCGATATGTATGCGCGTCGCCTGCAGGTGCAGGAACGTCTGACGCGGCAGATTGCGGATTTTATTAGTGACCTGCTCAAGCCGCAGGGCGTGGCGGTGGTGGTGGAGGCGATGCACTTGTGTGCCATGATGCGCGGTGTAAAAAAACACGACGCCCGCATGACCACATCCGCCATGCATGGTGCCTTCCGCGCAAACTTGGCGACGCGGCAGGAATTTCTGGATAATATTTCGCGGGGATCAAAACCGCTTCAGATCTGACCCGTTGCCTGCCTCTGATTAATTAATCGATAATTCCCCGATGTGTCTCCAGCCACACTTCCCGGCGGAGACGCGTTGCGATTTCAAGAACCGATTCGCTTGTTTTTGTTTTTCGATATTCGGGGTACAAGTCTGCCAGCGGCACGACAACAAATGCCAGATCCCAAACTTTATCTTGTATCGGATTGTTGTCGAATAGAATAATGTCGATGTCCATTGAACGGGGGGTATATTTATTCGGACCGCGTTCGCGCCCTAGTTGTTTTTCAATCGGATGGATAACTTGTTCTTTCAATTCCAACGCATCAAAATGTGTTTTGAACTGGATGCACACGTTCAAGTAATTACTACCCGTTGTACCAACCGGTTCTGATTCCCAGACTTGCGAGTATTGGATTATTTCTCCGTAAGCCGATAGCAATTCCACAGCCTTGAGCAAATTTGACTCAGGCTGGATGTTCGACCCAAGATTCAAATAAGCCAAATGGTCTTCACTCATCGCGGTCGCGTCCCGTTCGCTTCTTCGGGATATTTTTTCGACGCGAACGGGATCGCTCGATCTCCACGCCCACGGATTCAGCAAAGCGCACTGCGCCTGGCTTTTCCACGCGGACGATGACTTTCTGCACGCCCTTGTCTTCAAAGCACAATTTTGCCAGATCATTTGCCAGCGCTTCGACAGTTTCGCGGTTGGCAGTTTCGGCATGTGCCAGAATCTTTTTACTCATTGTGCTGTAGTTAACGCAATCGTCAATGTGATCGGATTCGGCGGCGCGGCGGGTATCAGTGAAGAGGGTGAGGTTGATCAAAATATCTTGGGCGCGTTTACGCTCCCAATCGTTGATGCCGATAATTCCGCGGGCGAGCAGGTTCTTGATGATGACTTTATCCATGTTAGGGTATATCCTTTTAGTTAGCGCGTAGGCAAATTGGTAGGAGGTGTAAAAGCCTTGATTTATAAAACTAGATCAGATGTCTGCCGCCGTCAACGTGGATGATCTCGCCGGTGATGTAGGCAGGAGCGGTGAGCAGGAAGAGCAGGGCCTGTTCAACTTCGTCTGTATGCGCCCAGCGTTGCATGGGTATATTCTTGACGATGTTTGGATTTACATTTCCATCTGTGGGCGGCAGGATGGCGCCAAGTGCGAGTCCATTGACGATGATTTTTGGCGCGAGGGCAACCGCTAAAGACTTTGTCATCGCGGCGAGAGCAGATTTGCTGACAGTGTAGGGAAAATGATCCGCGCCGGGACGCAGGGCGCGCCAATCGAGGATGTTGATGATGCGGGCGCCGTTCGTGGCTTGGGCGGCGAAGGCTTGACTGAGGAGAAACGGCGCAGTGAGATTGACCGCGAGATTGTTGTCCCAATCTTTGAGCGAGGTGGATTCGAGCGAAAGGGATTCGAAGACCGCCGCGTTGTTGATGAGGAAATGAATCGGGGTGGATTGGTTAATGAGGGGAATCAGGTTACGGGTAGAGGTTGAGTCGGAAAAGTCCGATTGGAAGATGAAGGCTCGGCGGTTGAGTTGGCTTATTTCGGCGGCTACGGTTTGAGCGTCGGAATCCGAATGAGCATGATGGATGACGATATCGGCTCCGGCACGCGCGCAGGCAAGTGCGAAGATGCGACCGAGACGCCGCGCCGCGCCGGTGATGAGGATGGTCTTGCCTTGCAGAGGTTCTTTATTCATTCCTTATGATTCTACTGCATGCGGCGAATGTTTTCCTGCCAATCTTCGTGACAATTAGCGCATCACTTGACTCGCCTTGGTGCCAGTGATAACATTTTTAGTGTACGGGTAATTCGTACTGATTTGCGTTCGCGAGTATAAATCTTCTTTCAAAGAAAGGTGAAGCCATGGACAAGAATCAAAGTTCGACGATCTACACGGGGGATATTGCAGCGGAGCACGTTGACCCAGCCCGGGAATACACCGCCGAAAATCAGGAACTTGTTTTCTCTGAAGAACAACATGCGATCTGGGCGGATTTATTTGCGGGCGTCCATCAGCCGTATTTGCTGGAGCATCTTTGTTATGAATACAAACATGGATTGGAAATGCTGCAACTCGACCCGTTACGTATTCCGACAGTAACGCATCTCAATGAGTGTATCAATCCGCGCAGCGGATGGCGCATCGAACGGACGGCGGTGCGTTATACCATGGCGGATGATTGGTACAAAAAATTTGCGGAGCGAACTTTTTTGATCACCGATTATCTGCGCACGCGCGACCAGATGGAATTCACGCCCGAGCCGGATATGTTCCATGATATTTTCGGTCATCTGCCGTTTTTGACGCAAACGTTTTATGCGCGCATCGAGGATAAGTTCGCGCCTGCCTACCTGAAGGCAACAACGGAAGAGCGCGAGGTGATCAAACGCCTGGCATGGTATAGCACAGAGTTCGGACTGGTGGCGCAGGAAAATCGTTTCAAAGT
>JBDTWO010000061.1:0-23596 GCA_040006635.1 Chloroflexota bacterium | reverse complement strand
ACTTCCAGCACATTGCTCTCGCCGCCAAAATCATAACCCCAGACACGGTCGAAGATCACTTCGCGCGTCAGCACCTGTTTCGGGTGGCGCAAAAACAATTCCAGTAATTCGTATTCCTTCGCCGTCAACGAGATCGAACGCGTCCCACGCGTCGCCTGCCGCGAACCTGTATCGAGTGAAAGATCCGCAAACTTCAAAACCGGAATACGCTCAGGTTGGGTCCTTCGCAATAAAGCACGCACGCGCGCCAACAACTCATCCAAATTGAACGGCTTGATCATATAATCATCGGCGCCCGCATCCAGCCCCTGGATGCGATCCTGCACCGTGTCTTTCGCCGTCAACATCAAGATCGGGATCGAGCCGCCCGTCCGCAAGCGATGGCAAACTTCCAAGCCATCCATGCCGGGCAGCATCCAATCTAAAATCACAAGATCAGGGGTATGGTCACGCGCCAGGATCAAACCCATACGCCCATCCATTGCCGCGTCCACGGTATAACCTTCATAGGATAATCCGCGTTGAAGCAGTTTTAAGATCTGCTGGTCATCTTCGATAATTAAAATGCGTTCGTTCATGATTGACTCCTGACTAAAATATACCACAACTTGACGGATGAAAAACAGCGTCTCATTCTTACTATGATCTGATTCTAATCCCAAACCTGAATCTCATCTTTTGTTTTTTCTCCTCAACGGTCCAGCTTGACACCCTTCTCTGGAAGTGTATAATCACGCCCAATAAGACAGCGCGAAGACAAGTACCTGTGAACTCATCCAGAGAGCCGTCGGTCAGTGCGAGACGGTTGAGCAGACAGCAAAATCCACTTCGCCACGTCGTCCTCGCAGGGATTTGGTAGTAATGACTTCAGTCATTCTGCATAAATCGTAAGAAGACCGTGTTCGCCCGTTACAGCGTACCCCAAGGCAGTAGCGCAAAATACATCTTGCGACACCGCAAAAGCAGGTGGCACCACGAGACGCCCCTCGTCCTGCAAGGACCGGGGCGTATTTTATTCTCTGGAGTCGTTCAGCTTGCTGAACATGAAGCAAGCTTCATGATTCCAAATTGCATCGGAGGTGCAGCCATGTTAGATATCAACTTGATCCGCGAAAAACCCGACGTCATCCGTACGGCACTCAAAAACCGCCAGATGGATCCGTCCCCAGTCGACGACATCCTCAGGCTCGATGAAAAACGCCGCGGTCTACTCACCGAAGTAGAGAAGTTCAAGGCGGAACGCAACACGGTCTCGAAAGAGATCAGCAAAATGAAAGATGCCGCCGAACGCGAGCAAAAGATCGCCGCGATGCGCGCAGTAGGCGATAAGATCGCCGCGATGCGCGCAGTAGGCGATAAGATCGCCGCGATGCGCGCAGTAGGCGATAAGATCGCCGCGCTCGATAAAGAAGTGGCAGACGTCGAGACTGAATTAACTTCCTTAACCAGTGCCCTGCCCAACATCCCGGATGATCGCACGCCGTTAGGCGTATCCGAAGATGACAATGTTGTTTTGCGCACCGTTGGCGAACTCCCTGAATTTGACTTTGAACCGAAGGCGCACTGGGACTTGGGTCCCGCGCTCGGCTTGATCGATTTTGAACGCGGCACCAAACTGACCGGCTCACGCTTCTATGTGTTGAGTGGCGCAGGCGCGCGCCTGCAACGCGCCTTGATCGCTTTCATGCTCGACTTGCACACGCGTAGCGGACAGGGCTATACCGAAAAATATCTGCCGTTCATGGTCAAAACCGAGACCGTGTTTGGCGCGGGGCAGCTTCCGAAGTTCGCCGACAACCTTTACAAAGACCATGAAGAAGATTTGTATTTCGTGCCAACTGCCGAAGTCCCGTTGACTGGCTTGCACATGGGCGAAATTCTCGATGAGGCGCAATTACCTTTGAAATATACAGCGTACACACCTTGCTTCCGCCGTGAAAAGATGAGCGCCGGGCGCGATGTGCGTGGCATTAAACGCGGACATCAATTCGACAAGGTCGAGATGTATATGTACGCCAAGCCAGAAGAGTCAGATGCACTACTTGAAAAGATGCGTGAAGATGCAGAAGCCACCTGCAAGGAATTAGGGCTCACTTATCGTGTCAAACAACTCTGCACGGCGGATATCGGTTTCAGCGCCGCAATGACCTACGATCTTGAAGTTTGGGCGGCAGGCTGTAACGAATGGCTGGAAGTATCATCGATCTCGAATGTGCGCGACTTTCAGGCTCGGCGTGCGAATATAAAGTATCGCCCGGCGGATGGCGGTAAAGCGCGCTTCGTCCACACCTTGAACGGTTCAGGGCTGGGACTGCCGCGCACCTTAATCGCGGTCATGGAAAACAATCAACAAGCCGATGGCTCGATCATCATTCCTGAAGTACTCCGTCCCTGGATGGGCGGCGTGGATGTGATCAAGCCCTAACAAAGTAACGCGACATTTATGTCGCAGTATGTAATGTCATGTTGCGCCACTCTGCGGCGAAATTTCTCTACGTTTGTCCCAGAGACTCTTCGCTGGCGCTCAGAGTGACATGCCTAAAGGTATTTAAAATAAAACATGCTTGATTGGCAACTTCTACTTCAGGTCGCACTTGAAACACTCACCCTCTTCGCATTGCTGGTTGGGCTGGTGGGCTTGATCGTGCCGGTCTTTCCGGGGCTGACGGTGATGTGGCTTGCAACATTGATCTACGCCCTCATCCAAAACGCTGCAGGCAAAATGACCGGCTGGGATTGGTTCGCTTTCGTCATCATCACCCTGCTGATGATCGGCGGCAACATCGTGGATAACATCATCATCGCCCGCAAGATGCGTGATCAGTTCATCCCCTGGAGTTCCATACTACTGGCTTTTGCGGCCGGCATCGTTGCCAGTCTCTTCTTCACACCCTTGATCGGTCTCGTAGCTGCACCACTGGGATTATTTCTGGCAGAACTCAACAGATTGAAGAATCGCGATGATGCGATCAAATCCACCAAAGCCTATATGATCGGCTGGGGCTGGGCATTCGGTGCCAGGTTTATAATCGGCTTGACCATGATCGGCTCATGGATGTTATGGGCCTGGATCTAAATCATTTGACCAAAAAGAGGCAAAGTAAGATCAACGAAGCCCAGCGATTTTGCTGGGCTTCAATTTTTAACGAGGCAAAACCTTCTTCCGCTAATCTATACCAATCTCCGTGAATTTACAAAGACATCGGACAGCTTTACCTGCTCTTCATCATTTGACTTGTTCCAACACGCTTCGCACCACGACTTGAACCTGATCACCATTCAATAAGCGACTCAGTGCCTGATCCATGATCGGACCTAAAACCAAAAGCACATCATTCGAGGGCAGCACATGGGCTGAATTAAGAATCGCATCGGCTTCTGATGTTTGAGAAAGCCGGGTGGGAAGATAACCGCCAGCTCCCAGCCATTTCCCGATAAATTCATCGGCAATTAAATATTCGGCGAGTTCAGTTGCCACTTGCTGGTTTTCGGGGTTGGAACCTGCCAATGCCCAGATCCAGCCGTTGGCAAAAGTATAGGGTGAGCCATTCAGGCTGGGGACAAGCTGAATGACGTCTGCTTGATCGCGTCCATCTACGGTCCAGGCGATCGCCAACGTGGCGCGTTGATCATGATACGCCTGTAGGGACTGCGTACCCGTTTCATAATTTACAAGCGCTGGCAATAAGACCTTTGCCTCGGCAGCGTTTTGAATGAGGGTTAATATCTGGGTGAGCGGTTCTTCTTCAAGCGTCGGCAAACCTTGTTCATTGACCAGCCTGCCGCCCGCAGAAACATAAAGGGCTAACGCCGCCAATGCCTGCGGGTCACCGGCTGGGAAAACAAGGACTTCCTTGCTTGCGAGGATTTCAGCCCAAGTATTGATCTTAAGTTCCGGGCGATGGATCAATACCAGGGCATCGCCTGCAAACGGGAGACCGTAGCCGATATTTTGAATATGTCCCAATTCACGGGCGTAGGGATACCAGCTCGCGTCATCCAAAACTGGGGAAAGTCCATCTACGGGATGCAGGAGTCCTTTTAGGGCGGCGGTTTCAAGGTCGGGGCGGGATAAAGCGATGAGGTCGGGCAAAGCCGCGGGTGCGGCGTTGCTGGTAATGGACAATGAATTGAGCAAGTTGGTCTCCCCCACCTCTGTTTTGACACGGACATCAATCTCCAAATCGGGATGTGCGGTTTCAAAATCAGCGAGTCTTTGTTTGAATAGTTTTGCAGAGTCGGTATCCGCGTTGGGGTCAAAGCGCAGCGGCAGCCAAACACGCAAAACACGCGCTCCTATGGTTGGGAGCGCGGTTAAGGTGGGAACATCAAAAGGCTGAGGCGTAGATGTGGTTTGCCCGAAGGGTGCAGGAGCAGACGTCGGATTAGAAAGAAGCGGTGCAAGATTCGCGCAGCCTGTCAGCGCTGCAAGGATCACACAATATGCAATTCGTGATACTTTGGAAATCATCCTATAGATCGATCGGTGTACGCAGAAGCGCGGTCATCAATTTGACCGAGTTCTGCACATCGGTGAGGTCCACCATTTCAGAAGGCGAATGGATGTAGCGCGTGGGAATGGAGAGACAGCCCGCCGGGACGCCCGCGCGCGTTAACTGCATGGCGTGCGCATCGGTGCCGCCGAATAAAAGCACTTCGCGTTGATACGGGAGCTTGCTTTTTTCGGCGGTGGCGATCATCCACTGCACGACACGCGGATCGGAGATCGCGCCGTTATCTTGAAATTTCACGCAGGGACCTTTGCCCAGCACCATTTCCATTTTCATGGCGTTCGGCGTATCAGCGGCAGAGGTGACATCGATGGCGATGCCCACATCAGGGTCAACGCCAAACGCAGAAGTACCCGCACCGCGCGTGCCAACTTCTTCCTGTGTGGTGAAAACAAAGTAGACATCATGCGGTGTGGACTTGAGTGCACGCAACGATTCGATGGCAACCAAAACGCCTACACGGTCATCCATGGATTTGGCGACGAGACGATTGCCCATTTCAACAAAGGGGCGATCAAATGCGGCGACATCTCCAACTTTGACCGGGCAATCTTTTTTGCTGGTCGCGCCGACATCGATATAGATCTTGTCCATCGCTGGCATTTCGTTGACTTTATCAAAGCGATCGTATCCGATCACGCCGTGCGTTCCATTCAAAAAGCGGACGCGTCCGCCCAACACATATTTACCGAACACGCCGCCAATGTTGGAGAAACGCACGAAGCCGTTCGCGTCCACATGGCTGACCATGAGACCGATCTCGTCCATGTGTGCGGCGATCATGATCTTCCTGGTATCTTTGGTGACCTTGCTGGGACGCTTGCGCACGATCAAGTTGCCGAGCGCATCCACTCTGATCTCATCGGCAAGCGGCTTTACTTCGGCTTGCACCAGTTTGCGGATGTTATCTTCATAGCCGGAGGGTCCAAAGGCTTCGGTAAGTTGTTGGAGCAGTTTTTTCATGGTTGTAGTTTCCTGGTGTAGTTCAGTATTTGATAGTCTGGTAGTTTCATTATCAATGGTCAATCAAGCCGCAACGTGTCACCATTTGAATAGGTCTGGCTGTCTTCGTGCGTGAACACATGCACTTTGCTTTGACCCAGCACTTTCCATTCGCCGCCAAGCTGACCGACGAGGGCAGTTTCCTCATCCACACCGATCATGCGCTCGCCTTTTTTGAGCTGGGTCTTCAAGGCGAATACCATCGGTTTGATCATGGCGGGAAAAGCATCAAAATGCGGGATGATATTTTGCGCCGGTACGATCCCAAAACCTTCGTGCGTGCCTGCCAGCCTGAAGCTTGGGATCCGTTTGGAAAGGATCATCGCGCCCGCCGAGCAGCCGGCATAGACTGCGCCATTGCTCCACGCCTTTTGCATCGCTGCCCAGGCCAGTGAACCGTTCATCGTCTCGTGCAAATACTGTGGATTGCCACCCGAAAAATAGATCAGGTCAGCGCTTTCCAATGTAGGTACATATTGTTCATCATTTGCCGAAGCCTTATCAATGATCGGGAGTGCGGTCACATCGGCGCCTAGTTTTGTGAAGTGCTCGACGCCCATGCGCGACCAACGCCCGACACTTTCATCACCTTCCGGACCGGCGGCTGTGGCTAAACAAACCACGCGCGGGGTGTTGACGTTGAGACTGGCAAGCAAATAGCGGTCAACATCGTTCATGACTGACAAATATTCGCCGGAGCCGACGAGAGCGATTAATCCATTCATGGGTTACCTATAAGCTGTCCTTCGTCTGCGCTCCCCTAACGGGTCGCTCCGCTCAGGACGAATAATTATCTCTTTGCGATCAACGCGGGCGTAATTTTCTTCAACGCGGCGTGCAGCAAATTGAGCGTGTTCTTCCAATCGTCCACACGCGAGATGCTGACCGGTGAATGAGTATAGCGGTGCGGCACCGAAACCGAAACGGTCGGGATGCCTGCCAAGGCTTTTTGGATCGCGCCCGAGTCCGTGCCGCCGCCGCCAGGCTGACGGAATTGATATGGGATCTTTCCAGCTTCGGCAACGGCTTGTAGAAAACGAACCAGCCGCGGGTCGTGAAGAGTCGAACCGTCCGCGATGTAGATCGCAGGTCCGAGTCCGAGTTTTGTATTGTAGGTCATATTTTCGCCGCCCTCGTGCAAGGGCAGATCGTGGGCAGGCGTTGAGTCGATCGCAATCGCCATATCGGGATTAAAATATTGTGCCGCCACTTTCGCGCCACGCAGACCGATCTCTTCCTGCACCGTGAACGCCGCGCAAATATCCACATTCGCAGGCGCGTGCTTCAACAGATCGATCAACGTTGCCACACCGATGCGGTCATCGATTGACTTCGACATAATGGACGGACCCACGCGTTGAAATTTTGTAGCAAAGCCCGCACGGTCACCGACCTTCGCCTTGCCGCCCAAACCCAGATCGATCCGCAGACCATCCACCAGCACTTTGCGCGTGCGCTCACCGCTATCCATCAAATGGATGGGTTTGCCGCCGATCACGCCGGGCGTGCGGTCCTTGCCAACTAGCACCTGCTTGCCCAACAAATGCCGCTCATCGATCCCGCCCACGGTTTCAAAGCGATAGATGCCTTCGCCGTCATCCGCCACCAGCATAAAGCCGACTTCGTCCATGTGGGCATCGAGCATGACGCGCGTACGCTTCTTTCCGCTCCCCTGCCTGGTCGCCAGCACGTTGCCTAACGCGTCCACCTCGACTTCGTCTGCATAGGGTTTGATCTCTTCCAATACGAGCTTGCGCACTTCACCTTCATCACCCGAGATCGCGATGACGTTGCAAAGTTTTTCCAATAATTTCAGTTGAGGGTTTCCAAAAGGCGGCATAAGTTTTCCTGTATTGACTCTGGAGTCGGACAGCTCGCTGTCCGGTTTTTACGAAACACGTCCAACGGCAAGCCGTTGGACTCCAGAGATTATTCCCAAATAATCGTATCCACAAAATCTGCATCCAACGATGCGATGAATTCAGCCAGCAATCGTCCCGCACGTTGAATATCTTTCACCGACACTGACTCAACCGGCGTATGCATATAACGGATCGGGAACTCCACCAACGCAGTAGGAATACCCTCGGCGCTGACTTGCATCGGGTAAGCATCCGTGCCGGAGTGCGCGGCGGTCACATCGAGGAACCAGGGGATTTCAAGTTTCTCAGCGAGTTCCTTGAGCTTCTTATGCAAGAACGGATGCATGTTCGGTCCCATGCACAAGCCCACGCCTTTCCCCATGTTATAGGTCTGCCAGCCGTTCGCGCCGGGACCTTTCGCAAACGTGCCATCTACCGCGATCGCAATTTGCGGACGCAGATCATAAGCCGAGGTATACGCCCCAAGATAACTCGTCTCTTCCTGGACCGTGGCAACTGCCCATACATCCCAAACATGACTCTTGCCCTGAAGCTCTTCCAAACACACCGTCAACGCCGCAACGGACGCACGGTTATCCAGCGTGTGACCAGAGATCACATCACCGGCAAGTTCCATGGGTTCATTCGCAAACGAGACCAGGTCACCCACGCGCACTTTCTTCTCCACCTCACGCGGGGTCAAACCGGTGTCTACTAAAAGATAACCGATCTCTAATACATCGCCAGCGTTCACAGACTCAGGCAATAACTTTGCCGAAGGCATGGCGATCACACCCGGCAGCTCTTCCCCACTATTCGCATGGACAGTCACCTGCGCGCCGGGCAGTACCCGCACGTCAATGCCGCCAACTTTGGTGATGTGTAAAAATCCATCGGAGACTTTGGAGACCATCATGCCGATGGCATCCATATGCGTGGCGATCATGATGGCTGGACGCTTACCTTTGCCCGAGCCTTTTTTGAGCCCATGCAGGGAACCGACGCGGCTGGTGGAGACTTCATCCACTAGCGGACGCCATTTCTCTGCGATGAGATTGGCAACGGGAGCTTCATAACCTGAAACTCCTGAAACGGAAATGATCGATTTTAGGAAGGGAAGGATGTCTGTCATGTTAGGGGGCGGGTGTAGTCGGAGTCAGAGATGGGAATGGGGTAATAGATGGGGTTAGCGTACTCGGCGGTGCGGATGTGAACGATGGTGTATACGTGATCGTTGGAAAATTGGTGGAAGATGGCGTAAAAGTTGCAGACGGAGTAAAGGTAGGCGTGAATGTAGTTGTAGAGGGCGAGAAGAAAGTGGCAGTTAAAGTTGCGGTCGGGGTGGCTGTGGGAGTGAATGTTGCTGTGGGCGTATTGGTAGCCGTCTGTGTAACGATCAACGGGGTTCCCGTAACGGTGGGCGTCATGAGAGTGCCTGTCAATGTGACCGTGGGAGTCCACGTCTCAGTTGGGGTTGGTGTAAGTTGATTCGAGCTGGGCGCCAGCATCAAAGCAATCCAGCCGATGCAATAACAGGGAATCGTCGCCAATGTAATGACAAGCAAGGTGAGGCGGCGCTTTGCATGTGGGTCTGAAGCTTCGGTCATGGTGGGTAGATTATAATCCATCCAACCCTTACCCTTTGGATTCGCTTCGCTACCCGCAGGATACACTACGTTATGATTCCTCTGCATCTCCGCATCGCTGGCTTTTTATCCTATCGTGACCCGGTTGAACTTGATTTCAACGGCTTTGACCTTGCCTGCATCTCAGGGCATAACGGCGCGGGCAAATCGTCCCTGCTGGATGCCATCACCTGGACGTTATTCGGTGAAGCGCGCGGCAAAAGCAGTGATGTCATCAATTTGAATCAGGATGTCAAAGCGGCAGAAGTTGTTTTTACTTTTAGCCATGAACAAAACACCTATCGTGTGCAACGAAGTTTGCCGCGCAATAAAAGCACGGTGCTTGAGTTCCAGATCAAGAACGAAGATGCGTGGCGTCCGCTTACGGAGAAGACCACGCGTGACACCCAAGCCCGCATCGAACAAACCCTGCGGCTTGATTATGAGACCTTTGTCAACGCGTCCTTTTTTTTACAGGGCAAGGCGGATGAATTCACCCAACAGAACGCTACCAAGCGCAAGGAAGTCTTGAGCAATATCCTGGGTCTTGAGATCTGGGATGAATATAAGAATCGCACCGCCGAAAAGCGGAAACTCATCGAACGTGAAGTGGATGAGATCGACGGGCGCGTGACTGAAATTGACGCCGAACTCGCCGAAGAGGAAACCAGAAAGAATCGGCTGGAAGAACTGCAGCAGACACTGAGTCAACTTTCGGGGGCGCGTGAAGCGCAAGAGTCCACGCTGGAAAATATCCGCAAGTCCGCGGCGTTATTGGATCAGCAACGGAAGCTGACATCCACACTTTCCACCGGACTCGAACGTGCGCGCACAGCGCTTTCGGGAATCGAAACCCGCCTCGCCGCCAAGCAAGCGGACCGCGCCGCGTATGCCGATCTCGTGGACCGTGCCAAGGAGATCGAGGCGGCATACAAGGCGTGGCAGAAAACGCGCAAGGAATTGGAAGCATGGGAGCAGACTGCCTCGCAATTCCGTGAACATGAAAAAGACCGCGCACCCCTGTTGGAAAAGATCGCAGTGGAGAAGGCGCGCTTGGAAGAAGAAAAGCGTTCGCTGATGGCTGAAGCTGAGGAGATTGGTAATCAGTTATCAGCGAACAGCGATGTAAAAAGTGAAATCGCCAAGTCGCAAAATCTTTTAGGGGAAGCAGAAGAAAAAGCCAAAGAGCGTGTTGAGTTGGAAAATAGTAGAAATACTGCGCGTGAACGTCAAGCCGCGCTGAAGGTAGAAAACGAACAGCTCAAAACACAAATGGATGAGCTGAAAGCGCGCATTGATGAACTCGAAACGACAGAGGGCGCAGAATGTCCGTTATGCGGGCAACCTCTCAGCAAGGAACATCGCGAGGCAACTCTCAAGCAACTCAAAAGCGACGGCAGAGAAAAAGGTGATCTGTTCCGCGCGAATCAAAAAGAAACCTCCGACCTCGCCAAACAAATTACCGCTTACGAATTACAAATTACCAACCTATCTTCCGCCGAAAATGAACGTGTGAAATATGCCAGCGAGATTTCGCAACTCACCGAACGCATGGAAAGAATTGAAGCGCTCGCCAAAGACTGGGACATGACCGGCAAAAAACGCTTGAAAGAAGTGGAAAAACTTTTGGATGGCAGTAAGTACGCGGCTGATGAACAAAAACAGCTCACGAAACTGGATAAGGAACTCGCCAAACTCGGCTACGATGCCTCTGCCCATGATGAAGCACGCAAAAAGGAAAGCGAATTGCGCAGTGTGGAAGAGGAATATAGCAACTTGAAATCTGCCAAGGAAGTGAACAAGCAGATCGAAAGCGAAATCAAAAACCTGGAAGAAGAAATCGTAAATCGTAAATCCGAAATCGCAAATCTCGAGACAGATTATCAAACTGCAAAAGCCAATCTTGAAGCAACTGAAGCGCAATCTCCCAACCTCGATATCGCCGAGCGCGAACTCTATCGTGTGCGTGAAGAAGAAAATAAAACCCGCGCTGAATTGGGCGGCGCACAACAACGCGTGGATATTCTCAAGACCCAGCGCGCCCGCAAAGCCGATTTCGAAAAAGAACGCGAGACATTCCAAAAACAGATCGTACAACACAAAACTCTCGAACGCGCCTTCGGCAAAGATGGTGTCCCTGCCCTGTTGATAGAACAGGCACTGCCGCAGATCGAATCAAAAGCCAATGACCTGCTCGATCGCTTGAGCGATGGACAGATGTCGATCGAGTTTGTCACACAAGAATCTTATAAAGACGACAAACGCAAAGACCTGAAAGAAACGCTCGATATCAAGATCAAAGACAGCGCCGGGGCGCGTGATTACGAAATGTATTCCGGCGGCGAAGCCTTCCGCGTCAACTTTGCGATCCGGCTCGCGCTTTCAGAAATTCTTGCGCAACGCAAAGGCGCGCGCCTGCAAACACTGGTCATTGACGAGGGCTTTGGCTCACAGGATGTGCAGGGGCGGCAACGGCTCATCGAAGCGATCAATCTCGTCAAACATGATTTCGCCAAGATCCTTATCATCACGCATCTCGAAGAACTCAAAGATGCCTTCCCCACCCGCATCGAAATTGAAAAGACCGAGCGGGGCTCCACCATTCGCGTCATTTAACCCATGCCCTATTTCATTATTTCCACCGCGTTTTTGATCGTCGGTATTTTTATCGTTCATTGGCTTCACAGCCAATATCATCTTGATATTGTCGTTGAGCCAAAGCCGCCTCCATCGACTGCACCGTTCATTTCAGTTTGCATCCCCGCGCGCAACGAAGAAAGAAATATCCGTGCTTGTGTGGAAGCGATTCTGAATCAAGATTATCTAAACTTTGAAGTCATTGTTTTGGATGATCGCTCAACGGATGCGACTCCAACCATTTTGGCGGATATCGCATCCCACGACTCTCGTCTCCACCCAATCCTCGGCTCGGACTTACCGAAAGGCTGGGCTGGCAAACCCCATGCCTTGTTCCAAGCCTCAGCCGTTGCCCGCGGCGAATGGCTGTGCTTTGTAGATGCAGATACCTTCCTCGCCCCTGCTACTCTTTCCTCATGTTATGTGAAGGCACTCGAAACTCAAGCGGACATGTTCACGATCATGACCTTTCAAGTCACCGGCTCGTTCTGGGAAAGAACCGTGATGCCGCTCGTGATGACCGCGCTCTCCGCTGGTTTCTCGCCACGCAAGGTCAATGACCCGAAACGCAAAGACGCCATCGCCAACGGACAATTCATCCTGATCAAGCGCTCAGTCTATGATGCGATCGGCGGACATGAAAGTGTCAAAGATAACATCGTGGAAGATAAAGCCATTTCAGAACAAGTGAAATGGAACGGTCACCGCCTGATCGTTGCCGATGGAATGAAAGTGGTACGCACTCGCATGTACACATCCCTGCCGGAGATGTGGGAAGGCTGGACGAAGAATATCTATCTCGGTCTGCGCGATGAACCCGGACTCATGGCATTAGGTGTATTTGGAGCATTTTTAACGCTGGTGGTTTCAATCTTTCTTCCCCTCTGGCCCCTGCTTGGATTATTCTGGTTTTTGAAAAGCGGTGGCTGGATGGCAATTGCAGTAATTCTTGAGTCGTTACTCTTATGGGCATATCTTCTCTATGTCCGCGTTCAAGTCGCGATCAAAATGGAAATTTCACCGTGGTACGCGCTCACCACTCCGCTCGGCGCGGCAGTATTCGGCGCGATGATGTTCACGTCCGCGTGGAAGGTGATCTCGCGCAAAGGCGTCACATGGAAGGGTAGAACTTACCAGTCGAAGTAAGGTTCGTTTGTGGAATTTTCAACCCTATTAATATTTTTTGATAAGGAGATAACATGAAAAAGATAACATCTACCGTACCGGTCAGTATTCTAATCGTGTTTATTTGTATCCTTATTGCGTTTGTTATAGGAAACGGAGAAGTGTTCTGGCATCAACAAAAATGGAATTCTGCCAACATTTCTCACTATCGAATTCGATTAAGCAGGAGCTGTTTCTGCGGCGACATAGAACACAGCTCTGCAAGCATCGAAGTGCAAAATGGCAAAATCATATCTACGTCCGATAAAGCTGGTCCAAGCGAAACGATCGATAGTCTTTTCTCATACTTGAGGAGAATTCACAATAGGCGCGTAGAATCTCTCGAGGTGAAATATGACCCCATCTATGGATTCCCATCGCATATTTTTTATGACTCCAGCAAAGATGTCATGGACGACGAAATGGGGTTCGACATATTAAAATTTGAGGTGCTTCCATAAACGCAACGATGATCTGAAATCAAAAAAGGGATAATCCGAGGGAACAATTCGGTCTCTACAACGTCTGTGTAGGCAAGGAGACAAAATGAAAAAGATAGTCTTTATCACACTTGCATTTATGCTTGCCGCTTGCTCACTCGGCGGAAGCGAGCTTTCACGCAACCAGCAAAAATGGAATGACGCGAATATCACCCATTATCGCTTTTCGCTGAACATCGGTTGTTTTTGCGTTTTCAGAAGCGAGATGCCGTTGACCGTTGAAGTGTTGAACGGCGAGGTTGTTTCGCTGACTGGAGCGGACGGAAAACTCATCGATGCCACAAACGCGAACTATGCGTACTATTCCACGTATGCGACGATCGACCGCCTCTTCACTGAAATTGAGTCTGATTCCGTCCGAAAAGCGGATGAGGTCACTGTGACTTATGACGCCACCTACGGGTTCCCGTCTACGATCAATATTGATTTCATCAAGGCTGCGGCGGACGACGAACTGTCTTTGAATGCGTCAGCGTTTGAAAAACTTCCATAAACAGAATCAACTATCGGCTATGAAAGAAGCGAACAGGCGACTCGTACGAGTCGCCTGTTTATTTATCCAGTCAAAGTACCGCTATCAATTTACGAGGTCTCACCCACCATGACTTGATCTGTGCCGCGGTCAACTTCCCACGGATAGACGATATAGGCATCGGTGACCGCCGCATAATAATCCGGACGGACGTGCCCGAACAGATTACGATACGGGTTGAAATGCAAGACACACGTTTCAGGGAAGCCGCCCGCCGCTGAGACGCGGTTCTTCACCGCCGTGATGGTGCGCCCCGATCCCCAAACATCATCCACGATCAAGGTGGGACGACCACGCAGTTTATCTTCAGCCGGGAATTGGATGAACTCGGGCCATGCCATCAGGTCCGATTTTTGGCTGGAAGATTGCGCCGGGAAATCGACCGCCGCCGTGAGGATATGCGTAATATCCATGGCGTCGGCAAGCATCCCGCCGGGGATGATGCCGCCGCGGGTGATCATCACCATGGCAGTGAACTCGCGTTTGAATTGCGGAACGAGATGATCGATCAAACGATCCATCTCTTCCCAGGAAATCATTTCACGACGTGGACCTTGTGGTTGCATAATTATCCTTAGTAGAGCGGGATAATATCCCGCTTTACGAATCTTATCCCAACACCGCCGCCAGTGGACCTGGCGCAGCAACTTGCATGGACTGACCAGCGACTTGCGCCTTTTCCACTTCACGCGCCCAGATGTACAAACACGTATGATAAGCAGTGGTTGTGTAAGAAGTAATGACACTGGCGATCATGACCAGCGTAAAGAAAATGAGTGCAGCAAAAGCGATCGCAAGAATGGAAACGACACCCACCCCGCCGGTGAGATAAACTGCGCCGCCGCCGATGGCAAGCGCAACCAGAAAACCGCCAAAGCCCAACACAAAACCGATCAACCCCGTCACCCAACGGACGCCGACGGTGCTGATACCGATCAGCAGTAAATTCTGTTTGGTGATGTTCAACACCCGCTGCATACCATCTTTGAGATTCAAGTCATCGATCACCATGGCAGGCAAGATCAAATAAGAGGCTTCCGTCCATAAAGCGGAGAGTAGGTTCGTAGCACCGCGGGCAATTCCAGAGACGATGCCCCCGCGTCCGCGCCTACTGTTGGCGGCATTCTTGAGCACGTTCACAACGGTCGAAGCTGCGGCGAGCGTGAGAATATCGAAGAAGTCACGGCGCACCACCACCCACGCCTTATCCATGCGACCGTCACCTTCGGCGAGATAGCCATAGATCAGGTACACCGTCATCGCAGAGAAAACATAAGACACGACGAATTGCACGAAGATCATGATCGCGCCCAACACCGCCATGATGATATTTCCAAATTGCGAACCGCTAAATAAAAATGCGACCAGCACAATCGGGATGATGCCGATCACCGAGACGATCACGCCCAAGACCAACGCATAAATGGACGGTTTGAGCAGGTCTTTATCTTTGAACGCCATACTCCAGGCTTGCTTTAGAAATGCCCAACCACGTGAAAAGGACTGCATAATTCATTCTCCTCTAATTTCCAGGTCATTGCGAGGAGCGTTTTTTGCGACGAAGCAATCTCCCTCATCACAGAGAGGCTTGCTCATCGAAGACTCGCAACGACATAATAATAGTTTGATTATAGCAAAGGTTTGACTTTGCTAAAGACCTGAATCTCTGCGCTTCTTCCTGGCAAACAAGATCAAAGCAAGCGGCGCAATAAAAGCCGATGGACATAAGGGATTGTTTGCCGTAGGCGGCACAGGCGTTGGACTCGCTTCTACCGCAGGGACAGCTGTCGCTGTGGCAAGTGGCGGAGTCGTCGCTGGAGGCGTGAGCGTAGGTTCGACCGGAGCCAGCGTCGATGTGGAAAGCTCCGGTGTCGCAGTCAGCCAGAGGAAATCATATCCGCTTTCAAGTTGTTGGATCGCATCAGGGAATGAATAATAAATCGTTTCAGCGATCTCCTTGACCTTCGGATCATTCGGCTTCAATTCGAGCGCACGCTGGATCTCCTGCATGGAACGTAATATCTCAGCGCGCATATCCTGCGGTCCCTCTTGCGCGGCGTAATAGGCATGGATCGCCAGCAAGTTGGCAAAGCCGGCATGCCAAAGCGCATCATCCGGTTTGAGCGTCACCGCTTTGGTGTAGGCGTCAACACTCATGGCATATAGTTGCTCGCCGCCGGCATCGTGGCGAAAACCGCGCCGGAAGAAGAATATCTCTTTATAAAGTTTGCCCAAGCGTCCCCACGCCTCCCCATCATTTGGCTTGGTTTGTACATTTGCCTGTTCCTTCAATACCGCTTTCCACACCGCCGCATTCACCAGAGACAACTGGAAATCATTCCCAAAGTCAGGCTCAAGATTTTCAAAATGCCACTTGACCTCTTTGCCATTGAGCGCGCCGCCCGGCGTTGTCGCTGACCAGCCGATCTCCTCATCGAAGATCACATTAAACGCATTCGCCTCATACGGCAAACGGACGATCAGATCAGCACTGCCGATCGTATCCTTCCAACCCGCGCCGGTATGCAACACATAACTGAACGCGGTATAGGGATATTCACCTGTGCCATCCAATATATAGGTCACTTGAATTTGCACATCCTGATTCGGCGGAAAGGTCGCATTGAATTCCGCCCACGGAACCGGGTCCGAACTCCAGAGCGGATCTACCTCCATAATACGCTTCGTTGCAACCGTCTTGCCATCCACCTTCACATTTAAATTCTTCAATTCGGGAAGTTCCCCAAAGCCATTATTCGAACTGATCGGGAAACGTACACCCATACTTTCGGCGGCACTTCCCAAATTACGCATTGTAAAATCCGCCGTAACTTTTGCCTGCCCCAAACTTTTTATGTCGCTGTTTGGCAAAATATCAATGACCACAGTTTCCGCCACCATGCGCACCTGCGTGACTTCAGAATCAGGTCCGGGGTTGGCGCCGGGCGGATGACTCGGTGGCGCAACATCGGCGCGCGCCGAGCTGGGCGAGCTCACGATCAACACAAACAATACTACGCAAAAAAATCGAAATGCTCGTTTCATAATGCTCCTTTACAACAAACTGATCGGGTCCACCTCAACCCGCCAGCCATCCAGCTTTACACCGCGCAACAACTCTTGTGGATTTGAGTCGCGCAAAATAATTTGCCAGCGATATTCACTATTGACCTTCGCAAAAAAACACGGGATGGGACCGATCAAAGCTGACCGCTGACCGCTAACAGCTAAGAGCTTCTCCGCGACTTTCCGCGCTTCTTTCTCAGCCGAGGCTTGATCCTGATCCCGAAACTCTAATCGCACCAAACGGCTAAACGGCGGATAGCCCAAGCGTTTGCGTTGTTCCAACTCGTATTCGTAGAATCCATTCACGTCATGTTTCGCCGCGGACTGGATAACCTGATGCTCAGGCTCGAAGGTTTGCAACACCACTTTCCCACCGCGTTCACTGCGACCGGCACGCCCCGCGACTTGGGTCAACGTTTGGAAGACACGCTCCCCGGCAAATGGGTCGGGCAGATTCAAACCAACATCCGCCAGCACAATGCCAACCAAAGTTACCAGTGGAAGATCAAGTCCTTTGGCGAGCATTTGGGTGCCGATCAATATATCCGCTTGATGATTCGAAAAATGTGTCAGGATCATTTCATGCGCATCTTTGTTGCGCGTGGTGTCCCAATCCCAGCGCAAGGTGCGCGCTTTGGGAAAGAGCGTGTTGATCTCCTCTTCCACTTTTTCGCTACCAAGTCCATATTCACGGATCTGCTTTCCGCCGCAGGCTGGACATGTTTTTGGTTTTTGCCTTTGATACCCACAGTGATGGCATAACAAGGTTTGAAGGTTTGAAGGTTTGAAAGTTTGAAGGTTTTCATTCAACCTGTCAACCTGCAAACTTTTCAACTTTTCAACATGGAGTGTCAGCGACGTTTCGCAATTCGGACATTTCAAGACGTAGCCGCAATCACGGCAGAAGATATACGTGGCTGTGCCGCGCCGGTTCAAGAACAAGATAGCTTGCTCACCCCGCTTCAGCGTGGACTCCAGCTCCTTGAGCAGAGTCCGGCTAAAGATTCCGCGTGAACCGGCTTTTAGTTCGTCCCGCATATCCACGATGTGGACGGGCGGCATCTCAGCTTGAATAATCCGTTTGGGTAAATCCAATTGTTGAATTTGTTTTGTCTCAGTTTGATAACGTTGTTCAATACTTGGTGTGGCAGAACCCAACACGCATACCGCGCCGCACAAACGCGCATACATCTGCGCCGCAGTGACCGCGTGATAGAACGGCGGCTCGGCTTGATGATAGGACGAGTCATGACATTCATCCGCGACGATGAGACCGATATTGGGCAACGGCGCAAACAAAGCACTGCGCGCACCGATGATGACTTTGAGTTTGCCCGAACGCGCGCGCCGCCAGGTATCGTAGCGTTCCCCCTCCGAAAGTTTCGAATGGACAATGCCGACCTGTCCGGGAAAGCGACTCAAGAAACGTCGCACCGCTTGCGGCGTGAGCGCAATTTCAGGCACAAGGATGATCGCCTGCTTACCGCGCTTGATCACTTCTTCCGCCGCACGGATATAAATTTCTGTTTTACCGGAGCCCGTTACACCTTGAAGAAGAAATGGACGACTCTGGAGTGCGGGAGCTCGTGTACCCATTAGGGTGTGCTCCCGCTTTTTATCAGACAGCAAGCTGTCCGACTCCAGAGTAATCGAGTTTTTGATTTCTTTCCACACGCTTCGCTGTTCGGCAGTCAATTCAAGATTTTTACTACTCTCTACTCCCCTACTCTCTACTCTCTGCAATGGATCTCGAAATATCTCACTCTCAAATAATCGTATTAAGCCGCGCTCTTCGAGTTCCTGCAAGTCGGCGAGGTTGCATCCGCTTTGGGCATAGACCCACGATAAGTTGATCGCATCGGGTTGCTGGATCAAAAACTTCAACGCGGACTGCCTGCGCGCGAGCGTTTGCTTTGTGCCTAATGAATCCATCGCCGCTTGCACTTCTTCGGGCGAGACTGCCAACTGCGCAACGCGAATAAACTTTGATCTCACCCTCGGCGGCGGGAGGATACTCTTCGCAGAAAGCACACCCTTCTTCACCAGGAAGCCCGCCGTCTTACGCCAATCTACTTTGGCGAAGTGCGTGTCGATCTGCCGTCCACGCAAGGGACCGCGCATCTTCAATAGACTCAGGATGCGGTCTTCGACAGTGAGCCGCTGTGTTTGCGGACTGATTGTCTTTGAATTTACTACTCCCCTACTCTCTACTCTCTGCTCTCTTAATTCGTAAATCGTATCCACCTGCTGACTCAACCCCACCGGCAAAAACAAACCAACGATCGCAGCTAAAGGTTGCAGCGTGGATTGCGCTATTTCTTCAGCCAGCGCAATTTGCGGCTGAGTCAGAACCGGTTCTTCATCCACGAGTTCCTGAATCTCTTTGACTTGTGCGACAGACGGCTGGTCAATAAAACGAAAGACCACGCCCTGCGCGGTTTGCTTCCCAAATGGGACGATGACGAGATGCCCGACTCCCAGTTTCCCCGCCAGGGATTCAGGTACGGCATAATCAAAGATCCCAGCCACGGATGGAATGTTTACAACGATTTGAACGAAGGAGGTCATTGATTGGATTGTATCGTGAAAGGCTTCGCGTGTGGATTGCGGTTGGGAGTAAAATGAAAGTTGTTATCAAAATTCAATGAGGGATGCGTGGAATATGAAAATTAAACTTTTAATATCCATAACTTTTCTGATTGTAGTATTCGGATGTACACCAGGTCCAAAAATGCCTGAAACCCCATCAAATGAAGTACAGCCACCAACTGCTGTTTCAACATCCATCATTACTACTGAAAGTCCTAAAACACCTGTACAGCCAACCAAAGGGGCAAATTCTCTTGATAATTGGGAGATGGCAAAGAGTTGTGTCACAATGTACTCTACTCACCCGAATGGTTATGAACTCACAGGGACATTAGCTCTTCGGTCATTGAGCAGCACAACACTTGGTCTGAGTTTGTCATTGTTAGATTTAAAAAGTGACTCATCAAAGGAAATTGATACTGCGAATCAATCTATAGATGATGCGGACGTATCACCAAGTGGGCAAACTTTAGCCTATCAGTGGTTCAACAATACGACTTCGAAGTGGGAAATAGTATTGCTCAACTCAGCAGGAGAGCAACAAAAAATCGCATGGTCTTCATCAGAACAAGATTTTGGGTTATATGGGTTATCCAATGACCATCAGGTGATAATAGTGAAGGATGGAATATATTTCATTGTCAACCCATATCAAGGTTTACAAGAAAAATATGATCCCTTAGATTTTCCTGATTTTGATACAAGCAGCATCCGTAATTTCTTTGTTTCATTTGATTTGACCGCTCGTAGAGCAATCTACAAGCATTTCGATATTATTATTTTGGATTTAAATACAAAAACAATCATCGCTCGAATTAAAGATACTTACGATCGCTCTCCGATATTTGATTGGCAACCTTCGAATGGGCTAATAGCCCTTGTCGGTTCAAATACTTCAATAGCAAGGCCTTTAGGCTCGCCAATCCCAGATGAAATATTTATTGTTGAGCAGAACGGACAAGTTCGGCAACTAACTCATCTGTATGAGTCCTTTAGTCAGAATCTTGAGATTAATGGTTTGAGTTGGTCGCCAAATGGAGAACAAATTGCTTTTTGGCTAAATGATGGTCCAAGCGAAACTTTGATGGTTGCAGATGCTCTTACAGGCAGGGTAGTTAATTATTGTATCTCCTCTGATTTATTTTTGTTTCCTATAGGTCTTCCTGCTCCAATTTGGTCACCTGATGGAAATAAACTTCTGGTAGAAAATCGTTATGCTCCAGATAAAAACAATCCGGCTCAAAATAAAAGTAATTTGTTGATCGTTGATCTACAGAGTAAAATCGCCTTTCCTATTGCAGAAAATCAAAACCCAGCAGGCTGGATGATAAAACCATAAACGGAATCGAATAATAAAATGGACCTATCCAACCCTGTCATCCAACTCTGCATGGACGGCTCCCGCGCTGAATTCGAGCATCGGCTTGAAGATGCGCGCGCCCTGTATCAACAAGCCTGGGATGCGCGCACAGACGATTACGAAGCCTGCATCGCCGCGCATTATGTCGCACGCTTTCAAGATTCGGTGAAAGAGTCCCTGCGCTGGAATCAAATCGCGTTGGAGCATGCAAATGCTGTCGATGATGAGCGGGTCAAAGACTTCTATCCGTCGCTGTATTTAAACTTGGGACGTTCATACGAATTGACAGGGAATCAAAGCGAGGCGCAAAGATATTACGAACTTGCCGCCGAGTTGGGCGTTGTCCATCAGCCTGATTGAGACACGCCGCAAAACTATGGCGCTGCCTCATCCGGCAACATCACCTTCCGCGCTGCGAGCACTGCCACCAGAAAACCGATTCCCAAGATCCCTGTGATGGTGGGCAGGATCCACATCCCGGCTGAACTGGCAAAGGACTTGATCCGCGCATCCAGCGGGTGATCTGGTTCATACAACACAACTACCTCATCCCCCACTTCATACGAAGGCGGTGAACTGCCTTCGTTCAATTGCACACTGCGTTGTTTACCGTCGAGTGCCACGAATTTCACCACCGGGTAATACGTCTCACCGATCAAGCGGCTCCGATCACCTGCAGCATACTCGCTGTACTTGACCATGTCCACAACTCGCCCTGGCGCACTCTCTTCCCGGCTTGTCTTTTGAATATTGCGAAAAGACGCGATGCCCGTGATCAACAGCATCAGCGCGGCAACTCCGGTGAAAATCCCGAGCACGATCTGCTCCATGGATGGACCCTTACCCGGTTCAGCTTCCTTGCCCATTTTTTCGAACTCAGCGTCAAACTCCGCATCGGAGGCTGAATCTTGCATGGCTTCCAGCTTGAGCCTATCATTTTCATCAGGGACATCTTCAAGGTTGTTATACTGCACGCCGTCCACTTCAAACGAAACTGCAACGTCATCTTCCCAGTTGATCGAATATTTCTTTTTTGCCATATCTTCTCCAGAAAATACTTATTTACCGCCTCCACAAAAAGCCAACAAACAAATTATCTCAAAGGCAAATAGAGTACCTGTCCTTCCAATTCACCGTGATCGCAAACTTCCGTGATGTATAGAATTTCATCGATGGCAGTGCTCAATGGGACCCTACGGCTGACCTCAACCACACCCGGCATATACTTCCCCGCATCAACACGCTCATAAGCATATTTTGTGATCGTGGCTACATCGTGGGTCAGCAAAACCCGGTCTTCAGCTGCTGCCCATTCTAAAACTGCGGGATCATCCGCAGAAAACAAGCCTACATCTTGCACCCGCACGATATCAAGGTCAGGCTTGACGCGCAGCAAGCCACGAACAATCGTGTTGTTAAAATTTTCATCTGCGACCAGAAAAAGCATGTTACCTTTTTCCGTTTGGCTTTCGGGCTAGTAAGCGTTCACGTATGCCAGATTGTTCAAACCTGGCTTCATTCTGTCTCCGTATTTGTTCGGCAAGCTTCTCACGGCGCTTAAGATAAGTTTCCACCTTTTTCTTTTGATGTAGATAATAACCGATCACTGAATACACATCCGCCAATGGAACAACGGGATATTGAACGGAAATTTCTTCGGCAGTTAAACCTTCGAGAAATGCTGCAACGATCGTATCCAGAGTCACACGCGTTTTACTGACTCGGATCACACCGTCTTTATCCGTTTTGAGGGAAATGGTCGTGGTAAATGTTGTGGTCACCATAATAAGCCTGTTTTTTTTCGCAAGTATAGCATTAAGTTTTTAAAATCACCGCCGCCCCGTACCCCACCACAGACGAGTAATCCCCAGTCACATCGCCAGAGGTGGCGTGATGCAAGACCTGTACCTTGTTCGCGCCGAGTTCACGCGCTGCCCACAGCACTGCCGCGACGGCGGCATGTCCGCAGGCAAAGGCTTTGCCGGTCCGCTCCGCTTCGAAGATGGACTCGGGATCGAATGTTCCGATTCGCCTGAGCATTTCTGCATCCAGAATGTTCGCAGTATCCTGATCGTAAAAATGGGAAAGATCTGTGGATGCGACCAACAGCGCGTTCCTATCTTTGAGAACTTTTGCCAGTGCCAGCCCAAGCTTTTGCGCTACATCCGGTTCTTGTGCGCGGACCATGATTGGCAGCAGTTTGAAGTCACCTGTCAATGCACGCTGTAGGAATGGCAACTCGATTTCAAGCGAATGTTCTTTGTCCGCAATAACCGGCGTGATGGGAATATCGAGATGAGTCTGTAATTCAGCGAGCGCAATTTTATCCACTTCGATGTTGCCCAAGGGTGTGGAGTATGCGTCATGCGCGGTGGTGATGAGTGGATAACGTGCCAGATTATGAAAAGGCGAAATGACAGCGACCAGCTTCGGGCTGAGTCCACGAAGCGCTGCGAAAGCATTTCCCGCAACCGGACCCGAGTAGCGATGTCCCGCATGCGGCGCGATGACACCAACTACGTTCCCATCCAATGTGGGAAGTTTTGCGTTATTCAAATATTCGTCGATTGAGCGCGCCAGTGTTTTTGCATGCCCCTCATACCACGTGCCGGCGATCGGCGAAGGACGAAGATCAAGTGTTGCCATTTTTTTATCCTACGAAAATCAGGAAGCTCCAGACGCCTGCGATTAACATAATAGACTTTATCCGAAATAATAATTGGTCATAGTTTCAGAGGCTTCTTGCGA
>JBDTWO010000060.1:0-23621 GCA_040006635.1 Chloroflexota bacterium | reverse complement strand
CCGTATCTTGAGGGCATTCCCCTTTTTCGTCAACTCTATTTCACATCAGACGTATCATAGATGATTTTACACCTAATGCAATTAAGTGTGATATTTGACTTTACTTTAGAATGTGAATATAATCCTGAAAACGTTTTCAGAAAACGTTTTCAGGATTATCACTCGAAATGCATTCTAAGACTCACCCGCCCACAATTGCAGATGTCGCCGAGCGCGCCGGAGTTTCGATTGCCACAGTGAGCCGTGTGCTGAATGGCAACGTCCCTGTCCAGGCAGAAAAAGCGGAGCGTGTGCGTCTGGCGATGGATGAATTGCAATTTGTGCCGCGCACTGCCGCGCGGGTGCTGGCTAGCAAACGTACTCACACCATTGGGCTTATTCTGCCGGAAATCAGCGGCGCTTTCTTCTCGCCCATGTTGCGCGGCATCGAAGCCGAGGCGCACGCCATCGATTACGATCTGCTCATCCACTCGATGCACGCCACACTTTCGAATCCACATCACAGCAGTCCCCTGGGCGAGCACAATACGGATGGGTTGCTGGTTTTTACCAACAGCCTCGATGAACGCCAGCTTGCCCGGCTCCATAAACTAAATTTTCCAGTTGTATTGCTTCACCAAACTCCGCCTACTTCGCTCAATATCCCGGTCATCACGATCGAAAACAAAGACGGCGCCGCCATGCTCATCAATCATCTGATTGAAGTCCATGATCGGCGCCGGATCGTTTTTTTGCAGGGACCCGCAGGTCATGAAGATTCGCATTGGCGCGAACGCGGTTACCGCGAATCCCTTGAAGCTCACAACATTCCGTTCGACACAACACTCATTGCATCAGGCGGATTTGATGACGAAGAAGCCTTTGCTACTATTCAACAAATGCTATTAGATGGGATCGACTTTGACGCGGTCTTCGCCGGTGATGATGACTCAGCCGCCGGGGTCTTCCGCGCACTCAAGCAGGCGGGACGCCTCATTCCTCAAGATGTGGCTGTTGCCGGTTTCGATGATGTGCCCTTCGCCCGCTACCTTTCCCCCGCGCTGACAACGGTCCGTGCGCCGATCGAAGAGGTGGGACGCGAAGCTGTCCGCCAGCTCTCAAAGCTGATGGACGGCAAACAAGCCCAGGCTTTGACTTTGATGCGCACCGAGCTGGTCATCCGTGAATCGTGCGGATGCGTAGCCAGTGAATCCATTCAACCCGAAGAATCCCCATCATCCACAAGGAGGTAAATCCTGAAGAGAAATCACTCGGCGCAAATCGTATTCAATTCACTCAAATTAATTGGAGGACCAGATGAAAAATAAATTGTTCAAACTGCTCGCGTTATTTGCCATGGCTTCGATGATTCTCACGGCTTGTGGCGGAGGCAAAGCTGCAGCGCCCGCTGAAAAGGTCAAGGTTGTTATCTTTGTAGGCATGGGAACCGGTACCGATCCTGATCAGGTGGATGCTCAAAACAAACTGGCTGAGAAATACAATACCACTCACGATAATATTCAGATCGAATTCTTGATCGTGCCGCATACAGAATATGCCACGCGTTATTTGGCAATGCTCTCAGGCGGTAATGCCCCGCAATTGGTTGGACCTAACGGAATTTCTTCTGTAGCTGAGTTCTTTGATACGTGGGAAGATGTCACTCCGTATATCAAAGCTGACAATCTTGATTTGAGTGATTTCTATGGTCCGGCCGTTGAACTCAATACCTATCCCGATAAGAATACCGGCTTGCCGCTGGGTCTATATCCATCCTTCCTCTTCTATAACAAGGATCTGTTCGATGCGGCGGGCGTGGATTATCCAACCCATGATTTCAACGATAAATCCTGGACGATGGATAAGTTGCGGGAAGACGCCATGAAGCTCACGCTGGATAAGAATGGCAAGAACGCCACCGACCCAGCTTTCGACCCAGCCAATATCGTTCAATATGGTTACGATGACTCATGGGATGGGATGCGCGGCACGCTGGCGGATTGGGGTGCAGAGAATGTGGGACGCCCAACTTCTGCCGATTACAAAACTGCGACTGCCGATAACCCACAGTGGCAACAAGGCTTGCAATGGATAAGCGATGGCGTTTGGAAAGATCACTTCATCGGCGGCGCTGACATACAAGCGGGTCGCGACTCGGCCGGCACTGATCCCTTTGGACCCGGCACAACCGGTATGTTCTATAGCCACACCTGGTATATGGCGGAAGGTCTGCACGGTCTCACGTTCTCTGCTGATATTGCGCCTGTTCCCTATAACCCGCAAGGCAAGCGCATTGCCCGCATCGATGCGGATAACTTCACGATCCCTAAAGATGCCAAGCACAAACAGGAAGCCTGGGAAGTGATGAAGTGGTTGACCTCGCCAGAGATTATTGTGGATGTATGCCGCATCTATGGTTGTATCCCGGCACGCAAATCGGTGGCAGGAAAATACCTTGAACAACTGAAGACCGATTACCCCGGCATTGATTACGATGTGATCTTCAAATCCATTGACTATCTTGATAAGCCCAACAATGAAGAGTGGATTCCCGAGTGGAGCAAGATCGAAGACGCGCTCAACAACGGTCTTTCGCTGGTGTATTCCGGGCAGGAAAAAGATGCCAAAAAAGTATTGACCGATGCTAATGCTGAGGTCCAGAAAATACTCGATGAGTATTGGGCAACCCATAAATAAGTAAGTGCCAAACCGTGGATATCACAAGCCGATCGGCTTGTGATATCCACTTCATCAACCAACGCTTAAAGGAATCATTATGAACTTTTCCCCCGGCAAACGTCCCTTGAGTTTGTCCCGCCGCGAAGCGCTTTGGGCGTATGCTTTCATTGCGCCGTGGACAATTGGGTTCATTATTTTCACCATCGGTCCCATGCTGGCATCCCTGTTCTTTTCATTCACGGACTACAACATCGTGGATTCCCCGCGCTGGATCGGCGCCACAAATTACGTCAATTTATTTCACGATGATCTGTTTTGGCATGCCCTCGGAATTACATTCAAGTTTGCAGCAATCGCATTGCCACTCGGATTGGTCTTTAGTTATATGATCGCCGTGTTGCTTAACTCAAAGATCAGCGGCATTAATATCTGGCGAACTGTCTATTTTCTGCCATCGGTGATCGCTGGGGTTGCGGTTGCTTTGTTATGGGCACGGATCTTTGATTCCAAATTCGGGATACTCAATCCCTTCCTGGAAAAATTGGGGATACAAGGACCCGGTTGGTTCAGCGACCCACATTGGGCAATGTCTGCTTTGGTAATTATGAGCTTATGGGGCGTTGGAGGTAATGTAATTATTTATCTAGCTGGCCTGCAAGGCGTGCCTACCGATTTATATGAAGCGGCAAAAGTGGATGGCGCTACTGCCTGGCAGCGCTTCTGGTATATAACCTTGCCCATGACCACACCTGTTATTTTCTACAATCTTGTTCTTGGGCTCATAGGGACATTTCAATATTTCACTGAAGTGTATGTTATTAGCAACGGCACAGGCGGACCTGCTCGCGCCACGCTTTTTTACAACTTATATCTTTACCAAAATGCGTTTAGATATTTCCACATGGGCTATGCTTCCACCATGGCGTGGGTATTGTTCATTATTGTACTGGGGTTGACTTTGTTGATCTTCAGATCATCGGATTTGTGGGTCTACTATGAAGGTCAGATCAAAGGTAAATAACATGACCCAATCATCAAAATCACCTTCCGATCCAAAAGCCCGTCAAAGATCGTTCACCGGTATTCAGACCCAGACGCTGATCGTAAAATCGATCACTACCTTCGTTCTGGCGGCTGGCGCGGCGATCATCATGATTCCCTTCCTTTATCTGCTCTCCACTTCGGTTAAGAGTCGCGACCAGCTTCGCCAAAGTCCACCGCCGCTCATTCCGATGGCGGCAGATATGGTCAACATCAACGGCACGGATGAACCACTCTATCATGTCACTGTGAATGGACAAGCCAGTGATATGGCATTGATCAAGTTCCGCCCCGGGGGGAAAGCGTTATTCGTTGACCCAGCTGCACCCGAAACAACCTATGAACTGGTGATCGCTAATCAAACTGCGATCCGACACGTTGAAATCCATTTTGAAAATTATCCTGAAGCTCTCAAGCAAATGAAGTTCAGTAAACTGCTGCTCAACACGCTGCTGGTCACTTTCCTTGGCATGGCGGGCATGTTGTTTTCGTGTTCATTGGTGGCGTATGGATTTTCACGTTTTCGCGCGCCGTGGCTGAATGTGCTCTTCATTCTCTTGCTCTCCACGATCATGCTGCCCAGTCAGGTGCGGTTGATCCCAACCTATGTGTTCTTCAATAAACTGGGTTGGGTCGATACACTCCTGCCGCTCATTGTTCCGCAATTCTTCGCGAATGCCTATGATGTGTTTCTGCTCCGTCAATTTTTCATGACCATTCCGCTTGAACTGGATGATGCCGCCAAGATCGATGGCGCATCGCCGATGCAAACATTGATGTACATCATCATCCCGCAGGCGCGTCCGGCGTTGGTCTCTGTGGCGATCTTCCATTTTCTTTACGCGTGGAACGATTTTTACGAACCGCTTATTTACCTCCACAGCCCCGAAAAATGGACTTTAGCCGTCGGTCTACAAACCTTTAACGCGCTTTACGCAGTCAACACGAACTACATCATGGCGGCTTCGGTCGTGATGATTCTGCCTCCGATCATTCTTTACTTCCTCGCCCAAAAGATCTTCACGCAAGGCGTGGTCTTCACGGGCATCAAAGGCTGATATGACCAGTTACAAATTCCCTCACAATTTCCTGTGGGGCGCAGCGACCGCCTCGTATCAGATCGAAGGCGCGTGGAACGAAGATGGCAAGGGCGAATCGATTTGGGATCGCTTCAGTCACACGCCTGGAAAGATCGAGGACAATTCCACTGGCGACGCTGCCTGCGATCACTATCATCGTTATTTGGATGACATTGCCCTCATGCGCCGCATTGGACTCAAAGCCTATCGCTTCTCTACCTCGTGGACGCGGGCTCTGCCTCTCGGGCGCGGACGTCTTAACCCAAGCGGACTCGATTTCTACGACCGCCTCGTGGACGCCTTGTGCGCCGCGAACATCGAGCCGTTTTTGACTCTCTACCATTGGGATCTGCCGCAAGCGCTGCAGGATGAAGGCGGCTGGGAAAACCGCAACACAGCTTATGCCTTTGCTGATTACGCCGCACTGATGGCGAAGCGCCTCGGTGACCGCGTCAAATATTGGACAACGTTCAACGAACCCGGCGTAGTTGCGCTCGATGGCAATCTCGTCGGCGAACACGCGCCGGGGCTTCAAGACCCGCGTATTGCTTTTCAAGTGGCACATCACCTCATGCTCGCCCACGGACTCGCCGTGCAAGCCATCCGCGCCGCGAACCCGGCTCTGAAGGTTGGGATCGTGTTGAACTTGTGGGGCGCAGACGCTGCCAGCAAAGATCAGGCTGATGTCGCCGCGGCAGACACCGCTTGGGAAAGAGGCGAGACGCATTTCCTCGATCCGATCTTCAAAGGGCATTACGCGCCCTACGCGTATGAATTGCTCGGCGATAATTTCCCAAAGATCCAGGATGGCGACCTGGCGATCATCGCGCAGAAATTGGATATCCTCGGCGTCAACTTTTATTCGCGCAATCTTATATCAGCAGAGGGGAATATCGATCCCGTGCCCGGCTCCGAATACACCGAGATGGGTTGGGAAGTTCATGCGCCTGCGCTGCGGCGTTTGCTCAACCGCATCAACAAGGATTATCACCTGCCGCCGATTTACATTACTGAAAACGGCGCAGCATTCAAAGACGAAGTCAGCGTTGACGGCAGAGTGCACGACCCGCGCCGGATCGCTTATCTGAAAGATCATTTCATCCAAACGCGCCTCGCCATGCAAGACGGCGTGGATGTGCGCGGCTACTTCGTCTGGTCTCTGCTCGATAACTTTGAGTGGGGACACGGCTATACCAAACGCTTCGGCATTGTCCGCGTGGATTATGAAACGCAGCAGCGCACAGTTAAAGATTCTGGCGAATGGTATACGGAAGTGATCAAGCAGAACTCAGTGGAGGCATAATCCATGACAGAAAAAATCTATGGCGGTATCGAAGGCGGTGGGACAAAATTTAATTGTGCCATTGGCAATGGTCCAGAGAACATCATTGCCGAAGCGCGCTTTCCCACCACGACACCCTCCGAAACCATCGGGCAGGTGATCGAATTCTTTACGCCATACGCGAATCAGATTCACGGCATCGGTCTCGGTTCGTTCGGTCCGTTCGATGCTGATCCGTCATCGCCTGTATACGGTTACATCACCACTACGCCCAAGCCGCATTGGGGCAACACGAACATCCTCGGCATGTTGCGCGAAAAAATAAATTTACCTATTGCCGTGGATATGGATGTCGCCGTTGCAGGCTTGGGCGAAGCCAAATGGGGCGCCAGCAAAAACGATTCGCACTCGCTTTATCTCACCATCGGAACAGGTATCGGCGGTGGCTACATCATCAATGGACAACCATTACGCGGACTCGTCAGCCTTGAAATGGGACATATCCGCATCCCGCATGACCTCGAGCTGGATCCGTTTCGAGGAGCTTGTCCCTACCACGGAGATTGCTTCGAAGGTCTTGCTGCAGGTCCCGCGGTAGAAGCGCGCTTTGGTCAGCGCGGCGAGACTTTGCTCGACGACCATCCCTTCTGGTATGTGGAAGCGACCTATATCGCCCAGGCGCTGGTCAACTTCATTCTCACCCTCGCGCCTCAGCGCATCATCATCGGCGGCGGCGTGATGCAAAAAGATTTTATGTTCCCCACCGTCAGGAAAAAGGTGCAGGAACTAATGAATGGATACATTAATCACGCCATGCTGTTGAAAGACATTGACCAGTATATTGTCCCACCTGTGTTGGGTGGTCGTGCAGGGATGTTGGGTGCGATTGCATTAATTATGGATTCAAGGGTATAAAAATGTATCACAAGCAACGCTGGACACCTGAAAAGATCAAGCAACGTCTCGAACTCATCGCGCCGCTGGTTTACGTCAAGCGCAAAGCATTACCTTCATTTCGCTATCGAGAACTGCAAAACCCAACCGCGCATCCGCCGGTTGAAATCGGTGTAGATGATTCCTCGTGGAAGGAAATTGACGCAACTGATTACTGGGGTTCATGGATGCAGGATTTCGTATTGCGCACAACGTTTACCATTCCCGAATACATGAATGCATCGCAACCCATCGCATTGTATCTGCCGCTCGGTGATGCAGGCGATTTTTCGCACCCTGAATGTTTGGCATATATTGACGGTGAACCCTACGCAACCTGCGACCGCCATCATCAGGAAATTTTGCTCAAGCCCGAATGGTGCGACGGCAGGGAACACACGCTCGCCCTCCACGGCTGGACAGGACTCGGTGGTTTCGCAAACGGTGACGCTTTCACCAAACTCTATATGCGGCAATGTACGGCTGTGCAACTCCACCAACCCACCCGTGACTTTATCGTGCTGGCTCGCATTGCACTTGAAACTGCGAATAATCTTGATGGCAATAATCCCGCCAAACATCATTTGTTAAACACTCTCAATGATGCCTTCAATGTACTCGAAACTCGCGACCCCATCGGTGATGAAAGATTCTATGCCAGTGTTGAATCAGCCGCACAAACTCTGAAAACTGGAATAGAAAAAGCTGGCGCGCCGCTGGACGCGGTCATTCACGCATCGGGTCATGCGCACATCGACGTTGCCTGGTTGTGGACGCTGGGTCAAACCCGCCGCAAATCTGAGCGCACATTTCATAACGTGATCCGCTTGATGGAACAATTCCCTGAGTATCACTTCTCGCAATCCCAGCCGCAGTTGTATCAATATATAAAAGAAGATCAGCCTGCGCTCTTTGAAACCATCAAAGCAAAGATCACAGAAGGACGCTGGGAACCGATGGGCGGCATGTGGGTCGAAGCGGATTGCAATCTCAGCGGTGCAGAATCGTTGGCGCGTCAATTTTTATTAGGTCGTTCATTCTTCCGCGAGCATTTCGGTAAGGATGCAGAGAGTCCTGTGTTGTGGCTTCCTGATGTGTTTGGCTACGCTTGGGCGCTGCCGCAGCTCATCCAACAGGCAGGTTTGAAATATTTCATGACCATCAAGATCGGTTGGAGTCAATATAACCGCCTGCCCTACGACACGTTCATGTGGCAGGGTATCGACGGCACACAAATCCTCACGCACTTCAGCTCGGTCAAAGAGTTTGGCAGCGAATACGCCAGCACGTACAACTCAATGGCAAATGCCAGCGAAGCGCTTGGCACGTGGCAGAACTTTCAGCAAAAGGAAATGCAGCGCGACCTCCTCATGGCATACGGTTACGGCGACGGCGGCGGCGGTCCCACACGCGAGATGCTTGAAAATATCGGAGTGATGAAAAACTTCCCGGCATTGCCGCAGGTCAAGCAGTCGAGTGTCAAAAAATTCTTCGAGACCATCGAACCGCTGACAGAATCAAAAATGATGCCGGTTTGGAACGGCGAACTGTATCTCGAATATCATCGCGGCACCTACACCACGCAAGCCCGCAACAAACGCGCCAACCGCAAAAGCGAATTTCTCCTCCACGATGCGGAGTTCATTGCCGCGCTCGCATCCCTGCACGCCAATTATCAATATCCAATTACTGAATTTACCGAAGCATGGAAGACCATCTGCCTCAATCAATTCCACGATATTATTCCCGGCTCGAGCATCGGTCCCGTTTACGAAGAATCACAAGAGCAGTACGCCGAACTCACAACGAACGTCACTCAACTCCGCGATGAAGCGCTTCAAGCTCTTGCACAAAAATTGGATGCAGACCTGCTCCTCGTCAACCCGACTTCATTTACTCAACGAGGCTTGGTCTTCATCCCCGGCGACTCATTACAACGCTTCACGCTGAACGATCAACCTGTCCCCACTCAACAAACTGACTCTGGCTTTTGGTTGGATGCGGGGAAACTCGTGCCTTATAGTGTTACGTCACTCTCTGGAGTGCGACAGCTTGCTGTCGCAGATGTGGAAGTAAAAGCTGTAGCAAGCTCCAGCACTCCAGAGTTAGAAAACGAATTTCTCCGTGTTGAACTCAACCATAACGGCGACATCACCCGCATCTTCGATAAAACCGCCAATCGAGAAATCCTCCCGCCCAACGCAATCGCCAACCAATTCCAAGCCTTTGAAGACCGTCCCAAATCATGGGACGCCTGGGATGTGGACATCTTCTACGATGACAAAATGTGGCTCGCAGAACCTGCGACCTCGATTCAATTCGTCGAGCATGGCGAACTGCGTCAGACGGTTGAGATCAAACGCAAGATTCAAAACAGCGAATTTGTACAAAGAATTTCGCTCAGCCATAACTCCCCGTGCCTAGACTTTGACACATCCATCAATTGGAATGAACGTCACACCATGCTGAAGGTTGCTTTTCCTGTGGATGTACTCTCGCCGCAAGCCACGTATGAAATCCAATGGGGCAATGTGACTCGTCCGACGCACCGCAACACCAGCTGGGACTGGGCGCGTTTCGAGACCTGCGCTCAAAAGTGGGTGGACTTATCCGAAGGCGATTACGGCGCGAGTCTGCTCAATGACTGTAAATACGGACACGACATCCACGACAATGTGATGCGCATCACCCTGCTCCGTTCCCCGACCATGCCAGACCCAATGGCTGATTTTGGCGAACATCAGTTCAAGTACAGCTTGTATCCGCACGCGGGTTCATGGAATGAAGAGACACAGAGGGAAGCGTATTTGCTGAATGACCCGATCATTAGTTATCAGTCATCAGTGAGCAGTAAACAGCCTGCCCTGAGCCATGTCGAAGGGTCATCAGTCACTCGTCTCCCGTCACTCGTCTCTTGTTCTTCGCCCAACGTCATCATCGAAACTGTGAAGCAAGCCGAAGACGGGAACGGACTCATTGTCCGCTTGTATGAAAGCCAGAGGAAGCGGGGACAGGTTCAGGTCAAGTTTGGAGGCGCGGTGGATTCGGCTTGGGCGACGAATCTGCTGGAGGAGAACGAGTCCGCTTTGAGCGTGGATCAGGATTCGATCATCCTGAATTTGAAACCATATCAGATCGTGACCCTGCGGGTGAAGTTCAAATGATGACCGAAAAAGAATTTCTGGCGTTTATGGATGCCAATGGCTTTGTGTATCAACGCATCGAGCATCCTGCCGTGTTTACGTGTGCCGAGGCAGAGTTGCATCGCCCGGCTGTGCCTGCGGTGAGCACCAAGAATCTGTTTCTGTGCGACAAGAAAGCGCGGCGGTTCTTTCTGGCAGTGACTGCCTGCGAGAAGACTGTGAAGTTGGATACGCTTGCGAAACAACTTGGTGTCACAAATATCCGCTTTGCATCCGAAGAAAATTTACTGCGTCTGCTCGGTGTGACGCGCGGCGCTGTGACAATGATGGGGTTGGCGAATGACGTTGAGCATGTTATAGAGTTGTGGATCGATGCTGAGATCTGGCAGGGCGAGTATTTTCTGAGTCATCCGCTTGTGAACACGGCAACGCTGATTCTTTCCAAGGCGGAGCTTGAACGATTTTTTGCACTGACCGGACATGCAATACATTTGTTTGAAGGAGCATAGGATGAAGATCGCATTTGCTGGGGCAGGCTACATTATCAATATTCATGCCAAAGCGGCGAAGGCACAGCAGGATGTTGAGCTGGCTGCGGTGGTGGAAAAGTTTTCTGAAAAATCTGCCGCGCTCGCGCAGAAGTTCAAAATTAAAAAGCAGTACCACACCGTGGAAGAGATGCTCAAGGCTGGCGGTGTGGACGCGCTCGTGATCGGCACGCCGAACTTTTTGCATGCGCCGCAAGCCATTGCGGCGTTGAAGGCGGGTGTGCATGTGATGGTCGAGAAGCCGATGGCGATCAACGCCCGCGAAGCCGGGAAGATGATGGAAGCCAGCGCAAAGAGCGGCGCGAAGTTGATGGTGGCGCACTGCTGGCGCTTCGACGAAGATGTGAACTGGCTCAAAACGCAAGCACAGAAGTTGGGGAAGATCATCCGCACCAAGGGTATCGGCGTGCATACCCATTGGGGACCCGCGGGCTGGTTCACGCAGAAAGAATTTGCGGGCGGCGGTGCATTGGTAGATATGGGCATCCACGCCTTGGATACGGCGCGCTATTTACTCGGCGACCCGAAGCCTGTTTCGGTCTATGCCAAGATCGGCACACACTACAAAGAATTCGATGTCGATGACACCGGTGTGATCATCGTCGAGTGGGAGAACGGCGCGACATCGTATATTGAGTCAGGCTGGTGGCAGCCGCATGCGGATGGTCCCGAAGCGGCGACGCAGTTATACGGCACACAGGGCTTCGGTCAATTGTTCCCGACCCAGCTTGAACTGCCGAATCTCAAAACGCAAAAACTCGATCTCATCAAATCGGGATTCAAATTCCCGCGCAAAGAACACTGTCCGCAAAGCATGTACGATGCGCAGATGGCACATTTCATCGACTGCATCCGCAATAATAAAACGCCTGTCCCAGGCGGGCTGGAAGGTTTGATAAATATGAAAGTTGTGGATGCGGCGTATGAAAGTTCGAGAAAGGGTAAGGTTGTGAATATATAAAGAAACTCGGTGGTTGAGTAGCCCCGCATGTTCTTCGCGGGGTGCATCGAAACCACCACGCAGTAAAGTAATTCTCGTTACAAAAATTTTCTTGATTACTTGTTGGTTTCGACTGCTTGCGCTCAACCAACGGAGTATCACCGAAAGGAAACCTATGACAATCGAAACCCTATTACCCATTCCCGACATTTTTAAAGCCAAACGCATTCTCTGCGTCCAGCCGCATTACGATGATAACGACATTGCCGCGGCGGGCATCCTCACGCAACTTGCACAAAAAGGTGCAGAGATCATTTACCTCACTGTCACCAACGACTTGATGGGCGTTGTAGATTCATCGCTTTCTGATGCAGACGCGGCGCAAGCTTTGAAGCGCGATCAGTTTGCAGCAGCGAAGATCGTCGGCGTGCAGGAGCAGTACTGGCTCGGTTATCCCGATGCGGGCGAATACGATTACTTCGCTGTGCGCCGCGACCTTCTCAAATACATCCGCATGTTGAAACCCGATTTTGTTTTCACCTGCGATCCGTGGCTGACCTACGAGGGACACCGCGACCACATCCAAACCGGACTCGCGACCTCCGAAGCGGTTATGTTTGCCGGGCTGACCAAGATCGCCTCCTCCGACCCGGCAGTGGATGCGGCTTACGAGGGGCATTCGATTCAGGGCATCGCGTTCTACTTCACCCGTGAACCGAACACCATTGCCGATATTTCGTCCACTTGGGAGGATAAGATCGGAGCAGTGCGCTGTTACGAAGCTCAATTCGACTCACAAGGATTAGATCAGTTGGTCATGGCGTTGGACGCCAAGTCGCAACAAGTGGCACAGGGACAAGCCTTTCCGCGCGGCGAACCGCTCAAAGTTTTGAACACCAGCGCGCTGCATGTTGGAATATAAGATGACCATAGGATCCATATTACCCATTCCAGACATCTTCACAGCCAAACGCATTCTATGCGTCCAGCCGCACTACGACGATAACGATATGGCTGTCGCAGGCACACTTGCGCAGCTCGCCAGCCACGGCGCAGAACTGATCTACCTCACCGTCACCGATGACCTCATGGGTGTTGAGGATGTCTCGCTCTCCGATGCAGCCGCGGCTGAGCTCTTGAAGCGCGATCAATTTGCTGCGGCGAAGATCGTTGGTGTCAAGGAACAATACTGGCTTGGCTATCCCGACGCAGGCGATTACAACTATTTTGCCGTGCGCCGCGATCTGCTCAAGTATCTGCGCCTCCTCAAACCCGATTTTGTTTTCACTGTTGACCCTTGGCTCACATACGAGGGACATCGCGACCACATCCAAACCGGACTCGCGACTTCCGAAGCGGTCATGTTTGCCGGACTGACCAAGATCGCCTCCTCCGACCCGGCAGTGGATTCGGCTTACGAAGGGCACGACATCAACGGGATCGCTTTTTACCACACCCGTGAACCGAACTACATTTCAGACATTTCATCCGTTTGGGATACAAAAGTAGCGGCTGTACGATGTTATGAAGCGCAGTTCGAGCCTCCCAGCATGGACCGCCGCATCGCCGCCCTGGATGCTAAGTCAAAGCAGGTCGCGCAGGGACAGTCCTTCACGCGTGGTGAACCGTTGAAGGTGCTGGATACAAACGCATTGCATGTAGGAATCTAACTATGAAAATTGGAATCGTCGGTGGCACAGGAAATATCAGTCAACCCATTGTGCGGCTGTTGCTCGAACATGGACATGAAGTCGTTCTCTTCAATCGCGGGCAAAACACGAAAGCCCCAGATGGTGTGCGTGTCATTCTCGGCGACCGCAACAATCGCACAGATTTTGAACACAAAATGCAAGCCGAAAAATTCGACGCCGCCATCGACATGATCTGCTTCAATGCCGAAGACGCGGCTTCGAACGTCCGTGCGTTTCGCGGAGTTGGTTGGTTCGTGCAGACATCGACGACCTGCACATACGGCATTCAATATGATTACTTCCCGTCGGATGAGACTCATCCTTTACGCCCGACAACGGATTATGGACGAAACAAAGTCGCAGCGGATGATGTCTATTTGGAAGCCTATCACCGTGAGAAGTTCCCCATCGTGATCATCAAGCCGTCAACCACGTATGGTCCTGTGCAGGGCATGTTGCGTCAGATCTGCTGGGATTTCTCTTGGATCGACCGCGTGAAAAAAGGCAAACCGATCATCATCTGCGGCGACGGCTTTGCCTTGCATCAACATCTGCATGTGGATGATATTGCCAAAGCCTTTGTCGGCGTGATCGGCAAAGAACATACCATCGGGCAAACGTACAACGCCGTCAATCGCGGATACATCACTTGGCTCGATTATCACCGTCTCGCCGGGAAGATTTTGGGCAAAGAAGTTGAGCTCGTCGGTGTACCGTTTGAAGATTTGAAAAAGCTCAACGTCCCAGATATGGGCATTCTCGAAGATGAATTTGCCTATAACGCTTATTACTCCTCCGAGCGATTGTTCCGTGATGTGCCCGAGTTCCATCCGCAGATCACGCTGGAGCAGGGGATGACGCAGGTTTTTGAAGTGATGGAGCGCGAAGGACGGATCCCCAACTCAGATGAGTTGACATGGGAAGATGAAATCATTGAAAAACAAAGAAAGGTGACAAGATCATGAAACCAAATCCATTTCTCAAGAAGTTAGGCTTTTCAGATAACGATCGCGCCGTCATTATCCACACGGATGACATTGGCATGTGTCACGCGTCCGTGCAGGCGTTCAAGGATTTGTGGGGGTTTGGGACGATCACATCCGGCGCGACGATGGTGCCGTGTCCATGGTTCCCGGCGGTGGTACAGATGTTTAAAGAGAATCCCGCAATGGACATGGGCGTCCATGCGACATTGAACGCGGAGTGGGAAAGCTATCGGTGGGGACCGGTCTCGACGCGCGAGCAGGCGTCGGGTTTGATGGATGCGGATGGTTATTTCCATCAATGGCATCCGGCTGTATATCAAAATGCAAAACCCGCAGCAGTCGAAAAAGAAGTCAATGCTCAAATCGAAAAGGCACTCGCTGCTGGGATCGACGTCACACATGTTGATTCACATATGGGCACGATCATGAATCCATTATTCATTCAATCCTATGTTCAGTCGGCAGCCAGCCGAGTATTGCCAAACATGCTGCCGCGTCTGGACTCAGTCGGCATTGATATGATGGGTGTTGGTAAACAGGAACAAAATACATACGCACCCATCATGGCGCAATTGGAAACCATGGGCATCCCGATGGTGGACGGAATCCTTTCAATGCCGTTGGAACACGGCGATGATCACATCAGCGTGGCAAAGAAATTGCTTGGCGAAGTGCCGATCGGACTTACACATTTTATTTTGCATCCGTCAATCGACACGCCTGAATTGCGCGCGATCGCGCCTGATTGGCAGGCGCGGGTTGCAAATTACAACGCCTTCATGAGCGACGAGTTGAAGAAGTTTATCGAACAGGCTGATATCAAATTAATCGGCTATCGTCAAATTCGCGCTGCGATGCGGGCTTAAGCAAGCGCTTGTTGAAAAAAATCTTCTCTCCATATCGTATCTGTCCCATCGGCGCACACATTGACCATCAAGGCGGTGCGGTGTTGGGTCGCACGATAAATCTGGGGACGACGCTCGAATATGAGCCACTCGATACAAATGAGATTCATCTCACGAGCGATCAACTCGGTGAAGCGAAGTTTGTGATTGGCGACCTCGATATCCTGCACTGGGCGCGTTATGCACAAGCCGCGGCGCGCGCTCTGAATCCAAAGCATGGCATGCGGGCACATGTCAGTGGGTTGCTTATTGGCGCGGGCTTGAGCTCATCCGCTTCGGTGGGGCTGGCTTATCTCAAGGCGCTCGCCGACGTGAACGCCATCGAACTTTCGAACGAGCAATTGGTTCATCTGGATTTCGAACTCGAACGCGAACAACTCGGTCTGCAAAACGGACTGCTCGACCCGTTGACCATTGTCTACGGAAAAAAGAATGCGCTTCTTTTTATGGACACGCTCACTGTTTCTGTTTCCCCGATCCCTGACCCACTCCCCAGCTTTGCCTGGGTCGTCGCGTATTCTGGCGTCTCGCGTGAACTCACCAAAAGCGGATTCAATGTCCGCGTAGACGAATGTCATCAAGCAGCTGCGGAGTTGCTGCCCAACGCAAAGATTCTCTCTGATGTGCCGCGCGAAGTATTCGACGATCGGAAAATGCGCTTGCCCGAGAATCTCCGTAAACGCGCCACACACTTCTTCACCGAAGTGGATCGCGTACAGCTTGGAGCACAGGCATGGCAGGAAGCGAATCTTGAAATATTCGGACAGTTAATGAATCAATCGTGCGAATCCTCAATTACCAATTACCAATCTGGCAGTGACATCCTGATCGAACTCCACGAACTCGTCAGCAACATGGACGGCGTATACGGCAGCCGCTTCAGTGGCGGCGGTTATGGTGGGTGCGTGGTCGCATTGGTACAGCGCGCTTCTGCGGAAAACATCTGTGCCTCCATAGCAGAAAATTTCTCGGCTCGGCATCCTGACCTGCCATCGAGGGCTTTCGTTGCTGAAACAGGAAATGGATTGCGATGATCAAGTCCGCAGTCTTACTCGCGGCGGGACGTGGCAAACGTCAACGCCCATATACCGATGTCACGCCGAAGCCGTTACTGGAAGTGAACGGACGCGCCACTTTGGATTATGTTCTGTCCGCGGTTGCCCGTGCAGGCATAGAACGAGTCTGCATTGTGACGAATCATTTGGAAGAAAAGATATTTGAGTATGTGGGCGATGGCTCAAAATGGAAACTGTCAGTTACGTTCGCTCATCAATCTGACTTGAACGGCAACGGCGGTGCGTTGCTCTCCGTGCCAAAGGATTGGATCCGCGACGAGTCTGTGATGGTCGTTGCAACAGATTATATTTTGGAAGAAAATCATTTGCTGGATCTGGTAAGCGCCCATGACCGCTACAACGCGGAGATCACCATGAGCTTGAAGGAATGTCCCGTTGAAGAACTCGTATCCCGTTCAAGCGTGGATGTGGATTCGGATTGGCGCGTGAAGCGCATCATCGAAAAGCCGATGCGCGCAGAGATCATGAGTCCGTATGCGGCTTCGATTCTATTTATCTTCCCGTCAGCTATTTGGGAATATTTGCCAAAGATACAGCCATCGCCGCGTGGCGAGATCGAGATGCAATCGGCGGTGCAAATGCTGATCACAGATGGATACAAAGCATTTGGGTTGCTCCAGCCCGCTCCGCAGGAATGGGCGCCAGAATTTATTGAAAAGGTGGAACGGTAATGATGTATTTTCTTGGGATCGATGTGGGCTCATCCAAAACACACGCGTTGATCGTGGATGAGTCTGGCCAATGCGTTGGGTTTGGAAAAGCAGGCGGGGGCAATCATCAGGGCGTTGGCTATGAAGGGACTGAAAAAGTTCTGCGCGAGTCTTTTGACGAAGCGTTGAAAATGTCAGGCGTGGAGAAGGCTCTTATCGCTGGAGCAGGCTTCGGCATAGCAGGATACGATTTTCCGTCCGATCGGGAAGAGCATTTAAAGGCGATATCCGCATTGGGCTTGACGTGCCCGGTTGAAGTCGTCAACGATGGCATGAACGGCTTGCTAGCTGGCGCAGCGCGCGGCATTGGTGTGAATGTCACTGCGGGATCGGGAACGAATTGCCGCGGGCGCGGGCGTGACGGGCGTGAAGGGCGCATCGTTGGGAATGGAACCAGGTTCGGCGAGTATGGCGGCGGCATCGAAATTGTAGATAAGGTTCTACGGATGGTGAATTACGCATGGATCAAACGTATTCCGCCCACTGCCCTCACAAACATTTTGCTCGAAGCTACGGGCGCAAAAAATGAAATAGATCTAATGGAAGGTCTTTCGAGCGATCAATATCACCTCTTTCCATTCATCACCGTGGAAGTGATCAAAGCCGCACAAAACGGCGATAACGCCGCGTGCGAGGTCATTCAATGGGCAGGTGAAGAGTTGGGCTGGCTGGCGGTTTCTGCGGCGCGCCAGATCGAAATGGAAAATGATGAAGTGGAGATCATTCAATCGGGTAGTGTCTTCGACGCGGGCGAGATCATCACGAACCCCATGCGTGAGATTGTATTGAAACATTGCCCGCACGCAAAACTGATTCGGCTCGATGGTCCGCCAGTGGTGGGTGCTGTGATTCTCGGCATGGAGCAGGCGGGGTTTGATGGGTATGCCGTGCGGGATGAGATGGTGAGAACTGCAAAGAAAGTGATCAGTAATCAGTGAGCAGTAATTGGAGTTTCCATGAAAATTGGATACGCACAAAATGTAATTACGCCTGCGTTGGTTAAACCCGTTTATCTGGCTGGCTTCGGCAACAATCGCCGCGCAGAAACGATCCATGATGATCTGTATGCCCGCGCGTTAGCGATTCAGAATAGCGACAAAACGATCGTGCTCGTTGCGCTTGATTTGATCGGGTTCTTTCGACCCGATGTGCAGGATGTGCTTCGACGAGTTCAGACTTCCGAAGTCTCGGTGATCATCGCTTCCACTCACACCCATCACGGACCGGACACGATGGGACTGTGGGGACCCGATGACAAAACCCGCGGCGTGGATGCGAATTATCTTGCTGACGTCAAAACGAAAATCGTAGATGTAATTCTCGCTTCACTTTCCAAGCTGGAGCCTGCTTCCGTTAAATGGACATCGGTCCAAGTCCCAGGCTTGAGCAAGAACGCTCGTAATCCTGAAATTCTCGACAACGAACTGACGCTTCTTCAATTCCTAAACACTGATCACTGTTCACTGGTCACTTTCTTTAACTTCCCCTGTCATCCCGAAGTGTTGTGGGATATGAATCCGAATATCACATCCGATTATGTTTATACGTTACGAGAAGTTGTCGAAAAACAGACCAGCGCGCCATGCATCTTTTTCGCAGGCGCTCTCGGCGGTATGATGACCCCCGATGTGAAAGACCATTCCTTTGCAGAAGCGGAGTTCATGGGGAAGAAGTTGGCGGAGGTGGGATTGGCTTCGCTGTCGAAAGTCGAAAGTCAAACGTCGAACGTCAGTATTGAAAAGAAAGAGATCAAAGCCAGGCTGACGAATATCCTTTACAAGCTTGCATTCGGACGAAAATTATTGCCCGATGTACGCGACAAGCAAGGCTATATCCACAGCGAAGTGAATCTCATCAAGCTCGGTGACCTGTGGTTCGCGACTGTCCCCGGCGAGCTGTTGCCCAAGCTCGGTCTGCAGCTCAAAGCATGGATGAAAGAGTCCGGCGCAAAAATAACAGGCGTGATCGGGTTGGCGAACGATGAACTTGGCTACATCCTTCCGGTCGAGGATTTCAAATATCCATGGAATCCTTTCAAACCGGGCAAGCATTATGAAGAGACCAATTCCATCGGTAAGGGAATTGCTCCAAGTGTTATGGAAGGATTGAAAAGTTTGTTATGACCAAAATGGTTATTGTTAGCGACGGGTTTCAGATTCTATGAAGCGTAACTTAACGTCCATCCGTCTGTATTATCTGTTCTGGCTTGGCGCAGGCGGATTCGTTTATCCGTTCATCAGTTTGTTTTACAAGCAACAAGGCTTGAGCGGCACGCAGATGGGTTTGCTTGGCACCGTCGGCAGTATCATCGCGCTGGTCAGCGCCCCGTTGATCGGGCGCATCAGCGATAATGTTTCGAATCCGCGGCGGGTTTTGCAGATCTGTCTGATCGGTTCCGCCACGCTGTATCTGATCCTGAGTCAACAAAGCACCTTTCTTTGGATCGCGATCATCATTGCCATCGATGCGTTTATCGGCGCGCCGATCTATCCGCTCTCAGATGCGCAGGCGCTTAAGATCGCCAGCCATCAAAAGGAAGGCTATGGCTCGATCCGATTGTGGGGGTCACTGGGTTGGGCGGTCACGGCATTCGTCGGCGGCTGGATCGTGGAACGCACCGGGCTGGTTTCGGTCTTCATTGGATACGCCGCGTTCTATGTTGGCTGTGTCTTGACGTTGACCGCGGTCACATCGCCCCGTGACCTGACTCAAAAAAACGATGAGCCGCGTCCAAAGCTGAAAGCGGTTTTGCAATCGCTGGTACGGGATCGCGCTTTGATCGGGCTTGCGCTGGCATTTGCTTTGTTTTGGTTAACCAGCAATGGCAGGCAACAGTTTGAAGCGTTGTACATGCAGCAGCTTGGCGCAAGTGAGCGGATGATTGGGTGGGCATACACCTACCCGGCTCTGCTGGAAATTCCCATCATGCTGTGGGCGGATCGCCTCATGCGGAAATATGGCACGGGCAGAATTTTGACAGTCGCCTTACTGATCGAAGCGTTTGTCATGAGCATCATTGTTATCCACCCATCCTTGGGAAGTATTTTATTCATGCGACTTGCCAGTAGTTTCTACTATAGTTTCTATGCCATCTCTTCCGTGGCATATGCGTCTGAGCGTGCACCGGCTGGGCAAAGCGCCACGGTGTTATCGCTTTATTTCGTGACGTTGGGCGGCATCATTGCTCTAGTCGCATCGCCCATCAGCGGCATGATCTTCGACCGCCTGGGAGCGTATCCACTCTACATGATCGCCATGGTCGGCGCATTTGCCGCCTGGCTGATTCTGGTATTTACACAAAATAAACCATCTATTTCTCTGGAGGTATGACATGTCTGAATTAGCAATCTTAGGTGGATCGAAAACACGCACGGAGCCGTATCCGCAGTGGCCCGTGTGGGACCAACGCGATATCGATGCGGTGACGGAAGTCATCAAGTCAGGGCGCTGGGGCGGGTATCCATATCCCGGACCGAAGACAGCGGAACTCGCGCAGAAATTTTCCGAGTTGCAGGGCGGCGGCTATGCCGTGCCGATGATCAATGGTACCGTGACAATGGAAGTGGCGCTGCGCGCGGCGGGCATCGGTTGGGGTGACGAAGTCATTGTCCCGGCGTATACGTTTCAGGCAACCGCATCAGCCCCCATGGGCGCGGGAGCGATCCCCGTCATCGTAGATGTGGACCCGAACACGTATTGTCTCGATGCACAGGCTGTCGAAAAAGCGATCACGCCGAAAACGAAAGCCATCATCCCGGTGCATCTCGGTTCGAACATGGCAGATATGGATGCGATCATGGCGCTCGCTGAAAAATACAACTTGATCGTGATCGAAGATTGCGCACATGCGCACGGTGCGAAGTGGAACGGTCGGGGCGCAGGGACGATTGGTCACTTCGGCTCGTTCTCTTTGCAAAGCTCCAAAACGTTGACCTCGGGCGAAGGCGGCATCCTGTTATGCAGATCGGCGGAACATGCCGCGTTGGCAGCCTCGATCATCGACTGCGGACGTCCACATGCCTTGGGCGGCGGCGCTGACGACCCGAACGGACTCGCGATGCAGGGCGGTAACTTCCGCATGAGTGAGCTGCAGTCGGCGCTGGCGTTGGTGGGCATTGAACGCTTCCCCGCGCAGGCGAAACAGCGCGAAGAGATGGCGGCATACATGGATGAAGCATTGAGCGAGATCCCTGGCGTGCGTGTGATGAAACGCGACCCGCGTCATACCACGCGTTCGTTCTACCGCTATATCTTCGCGGTTGACCCGCATGAATTCGGCATGGAACACGACCTGCTGTGCGGCGCACTTGACGCCGAGGGCATCGAGTGCTGGACGGGTTACGCCGCCATGCACAACTACGATCTATTCCAGCCGCAGAAGTCCAAACTTGCCGTGCCGAATGCCTTCCCGGAATATTTCGATTTCAAGAATATGAACCTCCCTGAAGCGACGCGCGCCTGCGAACACGAAGCCGTCTGGCTCGATGAAGCGATCTTCCGTGAGGGACCCAAAGGCGTGGACGATGCCATCGCCGCGCTCAAGAAAATCCAAGCCAATGCCAAAGAATTGAACGCAGCGGCGGATGAGCTGCGGAAGAAATACGGTTAATGAACGGCACTATTAACCCTTGATTTGGACGCAGATGAACGCTGACTTGCGCTGATAAAAAGGAAAGATCAGCGTTTTTCTGCGTTTATCTGCGTCCCATCTGGTATTTAAAAACTCACCTTTGAAAGATTAATTTCGAGGTGAGTCATGTTTTAATTCAGCTTAATAATAGTAAGCTGAAATGCAAGTGCACTCTCAAATACGATTCTTGATTACCTCAAAAAGCTCCCCGCACATGCAAAGATTTTTTTCAGGGAAGTTCCTTCTACCACATCATCCACATACACGCCGTTGCGCCCGCGCGAGGAATGGATCATCTTCCAGCCGCCGAGGCAAACACCAACATGGGTGATGTTGCGTTTGCTATCGTCTTCGGCGAAGAAGAATAGGTCGCCGATCTCGTAGGGCGGTTCAACGGGTTTGGCGGCATCGCACTGCATATCGGCATCGCGGGGAATGTCCACGCCGACCCAGCGATGCACTAGGCGCGCCAAGCCGGAACAGTCAATACCGTTGCCGCTGGTGCCGCCCCATAGATACGGGATGCCGGTCATGCGCTGAGAATCTTGAACGATCGCGGCGCGTTTTTCTGCGAGAGTTTTTGGTAGATCATCGATCGCTCGCAAATGGGCAGAATGTACCCAGCCTGACTTATTCGCCTGCACATGGCTCCAGCCAGCGCGCGTCTCATCCACGACCACACTGGTGCCGCTCATGATGCGTGTTATCACTGCACTGGTTTCATTTGGTTCAGCGCGAACCTCGATTACCGGCGCTAACACAAGGTGTGTCGCGGCGGGCGCGAGTCCTTCACCGAGATAGGGACGATATGCCCAGCCCAGGTAACCGTCCTGTTGGCGGGTGAAGACCCACTTGCCTTGCTCATCCAACACTTCGAGTTCGGTGCCGAAATACAACTCACTCGAAAGCGGCATACCGAACATTGGCTTCTCGTATAAGCCGGTGAGATTCGTCGTCACATGCACGCGTTCGTGAGTCTCAGTGTTGAGAATGCGGATCGAAGCCGTATCCAATTTGTGGGTAGGGAAGAGGCGGGGCAATTCGTCCAGTTGGGCTGGGTCGAGCACGCGTCCGCTTAGGGCGAGAGTTGCGTCTGTCTCTGAATCGATTTTCACATCGAAGAGCGACGTGCGGGGGTCAACAGATTTTGCGAAGTCAGTCAGGATGTTTGTCATGCGGCGATTGTACCGAGTTGTGTTAAGATATGCAATATGCCGTATATCACCATCGACAACGCCAATATCTTTTATCAATCTTATGGGGATGACAAACCCGATCTTTCGCCCATCGTGCTGATCCATGGTTCGACAATTGACAGCCACACCGATTGGGATCCGCTCATCCCTGAACTGGCTCAACACTACAAAGTGTTCGCTCCCGATTGCCGCGGACACGGCAGATCGAACAACCCGCACATGAGCTACTCGTTCAAAGAACTGGCGGATGATGTCGCGGCGTTTGTGCGTGCGATGGGATACGAAAAGGCGCACATCATCGGTCACAGCAACGGCGGGAACATCGCGGTCGTGACCTTGCTGGAGCACCCCGAGGTCGTGCAGACTTGCATCCCTCAGGCGGCGAATGCTTATATCACGCGCTATCTCGTTGAACGTGAGCCGGTCTATTTCGATGCGGAGCGGATCGAGCGCGATGAGCCAGATTGGATGAATGAAATGATCGTGCTCCACGGTGAAACGAACGGCAGAAAGTATTGGCGTGATTTGGTGTGGCTGACCATGAAAGAGACCATGTCCGAACCGAATTATTCGCCTGCGGAATTGAGCCATGTAACGCGCCCGGTGCTGGCGATCATGGGTGAGAACGATGGCTCAAATGCCCGGGATGAACACGCGCAGTATATCGCGAACAATATCCCCAACGCCGAGTTGTGGATTCCTGAGAAGACTGGGCATAACGTCCATCACGAACGCAAAGAAGAATGGTTGGAACACGTCCTTGATTTCCTGAATCGGCGTGGAAGATAAATTCTTAACCACGG
>JBDTWO010000059.1:0-24378 GCA_040006635.1 Chloroflexota bacterium | reverse complement strand
GTTGGGCTGGCGTTCCTGATCCAATGGCTGGCATTTATCCCGGCTTATTTATTGCAGACCGAGAAGTTCTATGATCTAACCGGTGGTATCACTTATATTGCCGTGGTCGCCGTGGCGGTCAGCTTTAGCAAGGGCGGTGACGCGAGATCCATTCTGTTAGCAGGCTTGGTGGTCATCTGGGCGGTCCGCCTGGGAGCATTCCTTTTTCGGCGCATTCGCAAAGCCGGGAAGGATGGTCGCTTCGATGAGATCAAACCCAACTTTTTCCGTTTCTTAAATGCCTGGACCATCCAAGGTTTATGGGTCACGTTCACAGCTTCTGCTGCGCTGGTCGCTATTACAACAACCAATCGAAAAGGCTTGGATCTATTTGCGATCCTGGGCTTCCTCGTTTGGTTGATCGGTATCGCCATCGAAGTCGCCGCGGACTCGCAAAAAAGCCGCTTCAACGCCGACCCCTCTAATAAGGGAAAATTCATTCAAACTGGTCTATGGTCGCGCTCACGGCATCCCAATTATTTTGGTGAGATCACACTCTGGCTCGGCATTGCAATCATCGCTTTACCTGTTCTACAGGGCTGGCAATGGGTTGCCATGATTTCGCCGGTTTTTGTCACCCTGCTGCTCACACGCGTCAGTGGTGTGCCGCTACTCGAAAAAAGAGCCGATGAAAAATGGGGCGGTCAAAAAGATTACGAGGCTTACAAAGCGACCACGCCGGTGCTGATCCCCAAGCTTTGATACAGGTTGACACAAAATCCGAAATGGAACATAAAAAACCGCCAATGACAGATGCTACTTGCCATTGGCGGTTAGTCATTTGCAGTGGGACAATAAATTCACGCCCACAGATCTTTGGCGATATCTTCCAGCCCCAACTCAATCAACTTCTCGCGTGAGGGCTTGCCGGTTTCGCGGTCCCAACCGCGGGCTTCATAATACGCGGACAGCATCGCCTTGATATCAGGGACAAACCCAGCCGAGCCGCCATCAGCCAATGGCTCAAGCAAAGCCTTGGGAAGTTTATCGTTCGATGCGTTCAACCCCATGCGATTATTGATGGCACGTTTGAGATTCCAGGCGCGCTCCCCAGCCTTCATCAAATCTGCGACCGTCCAATCGAGTCCACAGGCAGCGTTGATTAGTTTCACCTGTTCAACGGGTTCCACGTTGGCAAAGATACACATCACAATCGCGTTGAACATCGTGCGCCAATCCTGATGCTTCGCCACATTTGCAGATTTCTCGGCTTGAGCCTGACGCTCCATATACTCGATCCCGAGCTGTTCCTGGGAGTGTCCCCAATCTACAAAGAAATAATCTGACTGGTTATGACAAGCCCCGCGCGGACTGGTCGCATACGACAACGCCATACCCGATACGCCCCGCGGATCATGGTACGCAACTTCAAGTCCATTTACTTGTACGGCTGCCTCTTCCGCATTGAAATGTGCGCCAAAACGTTTGGAGCCTTGTGCGAGTAAATCGCCAAGTCCCGCGCGCGTGCCGATCATACGCACGAGTTGCTCGATCGCATCCACATCACCCCACTGCAACTCAATGCCACCGGTATCTACTTTTGTAATAATTCCCTTTTCATACAATTGAAACGCCAAGCCGATCGTGTTGCTCGTACTGATCGTGTCCATGCCGTAGCGGTCACACAGCTCACCCAGATCCACAATGGCTTCAAGATTATCGTTCAATAAATTTGCGCCGAAGCCCACCATCGTTTCATGCTCGGGACCTTTGCGTTTCAGCACATCCTTCGGCAATTTCACCACACGTCCACATGCGATCACACAGCCCTGACAGGCGCTGCGACCCACCAAAATCGCTTCGGTCATCTTTGAACCGGAAATCTGATCGATGTTCGCAAAGGATCCTTGAGAGTAATATTTCACCGGCAAAGCGCCAAGGTATTCCGCATAATTAGCTGCGCCACCAGTCCCCACTTCACGCAGGATCTTCGCTTCATTATCATCGCGTAATTTGCGGTTGGCTTCTGAACGCAAAGATTTATATTTTTTCAGATCAAATACAGGAATCTCATTCGTCCCATATACCGCGATCGCTTTGAGATTCTTTGAGCCCATCACCGCGCCCATGCCCGTGCGCCCCGCCATGCGTCCATGATCACACATAATCGACGCAAACAAGACCTGCTTCTCACCCGCCGGTCCGATGACACAGACTCTGGCAGATTTTTCTCCGACTTCCTCTTTGACTTTATCCTGCGTTGTATATGTGTTCTGACCCCACAAATGCGCCGCACTCCGAAACTCGACTCTTTGACTTCGCTCTGAGCTGTTTCCGTTTAACCAAAGATATACCGGCTCTGACGCCTTGCCCGTGATCCACAAGCCATCGTAACCAGCCGCGCGGAGCTCGGGTCCCCAAAAGCCTCCAATGTTGGATTCTGCCCATAGTCCGGTAGCAGGTCCCTTTCCACAGATGACGAAGCGTCCGGTTGTCGGACCGGATGTCCCGGTCATGGGTCCCATCAAAAAGAGCAGCGGCGCGTCCGGCGAAAGTGGATCCAATTCTTTGGTGAGAGTTGAATACAATATTCGAGCAGCCAGCGAGGCGCCGCCCAGAAAGTCCTTTTTCCATTTTTCGGGAATCGTATATTCTTCGGTTTGACCGGTGGTTAAATTTATTTTTAGAATAGGTTGCATAATAGTGAGGGGATTGCTTCGGGCTATCGCCCTCGCAATGACATGCTACAGAATTTCTTTCGTAACTTCCTGCGCTACGCGGACGAAGTCCAACACGGTGGGCACGTTGCGCATCATATATCCCATGCTGCCCTTGACCTTCAACTTGGATGTCATCATGGCGGTCATGGGATTCATTTTTCCGGTGAGCACGGCTGTGATGTTGTTATAAGAGGCAGTCAGCGTAAAGACCGGGGTGGGATACGTATCAGGCTGAGGCTGGTATTCTACTTTTCGACACTTGCCATGCCAGAGGTCCAGATAGAACGTGAGTTGCTCTTTTAAATTTCCTTCCGGTTCAATAAAGAAAAATAAATCGCCCTCCCAATTCTTGGCGACCTCGTTGTACCGTTCATCGGAATTGATTTTGGCTTCCAAGCCTTTCAGCCATTCTTCGCTTGGGAAAATAGTCATGGGTTCCTCCAGGGATTTGATGAGGTTATTTTACCATTCTGCCTTGTTCATCACTGCACCGCAACGATTCTCAAGTTGCCTTGTGAACACAGAATGTGAAATTGTTTTTGATTGCCACGGATAAATTCACAAGATTCTCTTGCGTATTTGATTAAAATGGTCTATGCTTGGAGAAATTTTTAGCTGAAAGGAGACTGTATTTATCGCATACAACTTTCCATATCACCCCATTCCTGTTTTCACATACAAACCAAATCGAGGAGAAATCTCATGAAGAAAATGTACAAAGTCGTCGTGCTCGTGATCATTGCCGCAATGGCTTTGGTTGCCTGCGGAGGTGGTGGGGCACAAGCCAGTGATCTGCTGGGCTCCATCAAACAACGCGGATATATTTTGATCTCAACCGATCCAAACTATGCGCCGCAATCCTTCCTTAATACCGAAGGCAAACGCCCAGCCGATACCAAATGCCCAGGCGATGCTCTGACCACCGCCGAAATGCAGGGCTTTGATGTAGATGTTGCCATCGCCGTTGGTGACGCTCTCGGAGTCGAAACCTGTTTCGCCACCCCCGGTTGGGACACATTAACCGCTGGTAACTGGGCTAATAAATGGGACATGAGCGTAGGCTCCATGACCATCACAACCGCACGCCAAAAGGTTCTTGATTTTAGCGTGCCCTACTATTACACCCCCGCAGTCGTTGCCGCCCTCGCAAGTTCCGGGATCACCTCCCTCGATCAACTTGCCGGGAAAGCCATTTGTGCTGGTGTATCCACAACCTACGAAACCTGGTTGAACAAAGGTGACCTCGGTCTACCCGCTACCTCCATTTACTCCCAGCCGCCTGCGGGCATCACCGTTGTGCCGCTCGAATCCGATCAGGAATGTGCCCAGGCGCTCGCCGCTGGCCGTACTGACTTTGTCGCTTACGCAACTTCAGTAACCGTCGTAAACGCCAACATCGCCGCGGGTATCCCCGTTGCGCAAGTTGGCAAATCGGTTTACTCAGAAGATCTCGCCGCTGCGTTTGACAAATCATCCACCCTGCCCACTGCCACGCTGAAAGCTGAAGTGGACAAACTCTTCACCGCCATGCATGGGGATGGCCGCCTGACTGACCTCTCGAAGAAGTGGTTCAGCGAAGACCTGACAAAAGTTCCTTAATCAGCATGTCTTGAATAAAGGGAAGCGGCTAAACGCCGCTTCCCTCCTTAAATCCATCTACCCAAAGGATTGGAAGCCATGACCCTGATCGCACAAAATAATACTGGCGGACAAAAATCTCAAGCCGAATTGCTCTATCAAGCGCAGCTGAGCAAGCAGCGTCGCTTTCGGGCAAGCGTAGCAGTAACCTGGCTTCTTCTGCTTTTATTTCTGGTCTATTTATTCAGCGGACCTATTAAGATCGATAGCCAATTTATTACCGACAATATGTTTTTTATTGCCGGGGGTCTAGGTGAAACGATCAAGATCTCATTACTCTCGATCACCCTGGCAATGATCCTTGCCTTGCTGGCTGCGCTCGGACGGCTCTCCACCGTCCCTCCTGTTTATGCTGTAAGTACGTTTTATGTTTCCCTGATCCGCGGCACGCCGCTTTATCTGCAGATCTTTTTCTTCTTCCTCGCATTGCCACAATTAGGAATCATTCTGCCGGGGTTATGGGCCGGCGTGATCGCGCTTGGATTGAACTATGGCGCATATATGAGCGAGACTTTTCGCGCCGGGCTGGCTTCGGTGGGTAAAGGTCAACGCGAGGCAGCCATTGCGCTGGGCATGACACCCGGGCAAACCATGCGGCGCGTTATTCTACCTCAGGCATTACGCTTTGCTATTCCACCCATGGGCAACGACTTCATCTCCATGACCAAAGATTCAGCACTGGTGGCAGCTACCGGCTTCGTCCATGAAGTCATGTGGCGAGCTGTCAAGGTGGGGCGCGCACAATTCCATAATCTCGAAGCGCTGATCATGGCAGCTATTTTTTATTGGGTCATGACCTTGCTGCTCACTGCTGTTCAAAGCCGCCTCGAAAGCTTCCTCTCCAAAGGAGATCGCTAAGATGACTGCCATTGTCAAAGTTACCAACCTCGATAAATACTTTGGGCGCTTGCAGGTGCTCAAGAATATTTCTGTTGAAATTCAACCGCGCGAAGTGGTTTGTCTCATCGGACGCAGCGGATCTGGTAAAAGCACGTTGCTGCGTTGCATCAACTTTCTTGAAGAACCGTCGCACGGCACCATTGAAGTCGATGGCGTCCGGGTGGAAGGCGGAGAAAAGGGCAAGGAACATCGTCAACTGATCCATGATGTGCGCTTGAAAACCGGCATGGTCTTTCAGGAATTTAATTTATTTCCACACATGACCGTGTTGGATAATGTGATCGAGGGACCGGTCACTGTCAAAGGGATGGATAAAAACCAGGCGATCGCATTGGCTGAGGAAAGTTTGGACAGCGTTGGCTTGCTCTTTAAAAAAGACGAATACCCCAATCGTCTCTCGGGCGGTCAAAAACAACGCGTGGCAATTGCCCGCGCCCTCACCATGCAGCCCCGGGTTATGCTCTTTGATGAACCCACTTCCGCGCTTGACCCTGAGTTGATCGGCGAAGTTTTGAACGTCATGAAAAAAGTTGCCAAAGACGGCATGACCATGCTGGTCGTTACACACGAAATGGGCTTTGCGCGCGATGTGGCAGACCGCGTCATCGTGATGGGTGATGGCGAACTCATTGAAGACTCTAAACCACACGACCTGTTCAACAATCCGCAAGACCCGCGCACCAAAGCATTGATCGACCGCTATCGCACCGGAGAAAAATAATGCATCTCGCCATCACCCGCGATGTGAGTCCGCGTTTCAATGAGTGTGAGCTCACGCATATTGACCGCACACCCATCGATGTGCAGGTCGCGCAATCCCAACATCATGGCTACGTGCAGGCGCTCAAGGAACTTGGCTATGCAGTTTTGGAATTGCCCGCCGAAGCAGACTTGCCCGACTCGGTTTTCGTAGAAGACACTGCCGTCGTGTTACCGGACGTGGCGCTCATTACCAACCCCGGAGCGGATTCGCGAAAACCTGAAATCTTATCCATCATCCAAGCCTTGCGCCCCTACCGCGAACTTGTCTTCATCGAGTCGCCGGGCACAGTGGACGGCGGTGATGTGTTGGTGTTGGGCAAAAATATTTTCGTGGGGTTATCCACGCGCAGTAATCAAGAAGCTGTGGATCAGATGAATGAAAAGCTGAGTCGATATGGCTATCACACACAAGGTGTCGAAATGCACGATTGCCTGCATCTCAAGACCGCCGTCACCCGCGTAGATAAGCAGACTCTGCTCATCAATCGCAAATGGGTGGATGTAGAAAACTTTGAAGGTTTTGACTTGATCGATGTAGATCCATCCGAACCGTTTGCGGCGAATTGTCTGCCGGTTAGCGATGCGATCATTTATCCGGTTGCCTTCCCGGCGACCGGCGCAATCCTTTCGGCGCGCGGTTATCAGCTCAAGCTGGTGGTTGTGGATGAGCTTGCCAAAGCCGAAGGCGCTGTCACTTGTTGCAGTCTGATCCTTGAAAATTGATCAGGCAGAACTCGCAGATAAAGTATGGCTGTTTAACCAGAAGCAGGTTCCGGCTAAGAATGAAGCGGCATTTTATCCAAACAAAAAATCCCCGAAATACATCGGGGATTTTCATGCTTGTGCGCTGGAGAGGACTTGAACCTCCACGTCTTACGACACACGCACCTCAAGCGTGCCTGTCTGCCAATTCCAGCACCAGCGCCTAGCCAAGCAGGGCGTATTATAATCGTGTTCATCGTGTTGTCAAGCAAGGTGTTTTTAGTGGTTCTGCACTTCATCATCCGGGTAGATTTCAAGAAACAGTGCCGCAATTTATTGTATCGGCTCATATTCAGCGCTCATCAAGGAATGGTTTAATCATGGAAAAGAAACCGCGCTACACAGAACCACTTTCAACTGTGTTGAGAAGACATCCTCACGGGAGCAAAACCGAGATCAACAGCACGATTCGATGGGTGGCGATCTCAGCACTTTTCTTATTTCTAATTTTGATCATCACAAATTTAATTTCGGGTAATTACCGCAATGCACTAACCATTGCAGTAGGCATCATACCAATCCTTGGTTCAATCCTATTCCTAAGAAAAAATGTCGTCTCTGTGCCCAGCACGATCCTGGCAGTTACGATCATCTTGCTAATTACCTGGCTGGCGACCTTTGGGCAGGGAATTCACGATATTGGCTTGCTTGGGTATCCCGTGATCTTGATCGTGGCAGGCTTGGTATTGCGAGGCCGGGTTATCTTAAATCTGGTGATATTAATCATTCTTTGCCTGGCATGGCTCGTATTTGGCAATCTCGCTGGACTGTATGAGCCCCTACAAGTTATAAGCAGCAACCCGGAGGATTTCTTTATAACCAGTGTGATCATTCTCGTTGCAGGGAATGCCATATACCGTCTGGTTAAAAATGTTTACGAGAACCTTTCGACAGCCGAGCGAGAAATAGAAGAAAGGGAGCGGGTGGAAAAAGAGCGTGAAGCGCTCATACAAAAGTTGAAGTTAAAGAACCAGGAGCTGGACCGTTTTGCAGTAAGAGTCTCGCACGATCTAAAAACCCCATTGATCACGGTGGCGGGTTTTCTAGGATTCTTGGAAAAAGATATTAAAGAAGGAAACCATGAGCGTGTGGAAAGAAACGTAGCACAGATCAGCGAGGCTGCAAAAAAAATGGGCAAGTTCGTAGATGAGCTATTGGACCTTTCCCGGGTCGGGCGTATCACGAATCCGCCAACGGATGTGGCATTCGATGTGATCGTGCAGGATGCGCTCAAAGCGGCAGAAGGGATCCTTAATGCACAGCAGGTAAAGGTGAAGAGCGTGGCGATCTTGCCCTTCGTCCATGTAGACCGTACGCGCGTTGTCCAGGTAATGCAAAATTTGATCGCCAACGCGGTCAAGTTCATGGGCGATCAACCACAGCCCGTCATCAAGATCGGGTTCGAGGAGATCAACGGTGAGCACATCTTCTCGGTCAGCGATAACGGCATCGGAATTAAGAAGGAAGATCAGGAACGGATCTTTGAACTATTTAACAAGCTGGACCCCAACACAGACGGCATCGGGATTGGACTAGGGTTGGTCAAACGGATCATTGAGGTGCATGGCGGGAGAATTTGGGTAGAATCAGAAGGCAAGGACAAAGGCTCCACGTTTAAATTTACGCTGCGTAAGCAGCTGGAAACAATGATCAACCCATTATGACCTTTCACAAGTTCACCAGCCTGCCAGCCAACGTGCTCGGCAAATTATGGCGAGGCTTAACCGAGCCATTTGAAAACCTTCCGCAAGCCGGGGATCGCAGGCGCTCGGTTACAACTTCTGCATTTCTATTATTTGCAGTCATTGCGGTGGCAGTGGAACAAATGCTGGCAGGGAATACCCCATTCAGTGCGCTGGTCTTGTTGATCGTCGGGTACTTTCTCGCACGCACACGCTGGTTCAAAGTCGCAGCTTTGATATTGATCTTTACGCTAACGTTTCCATCGTATCTGGTAGTCTTGAGGCTGCCCGATCCTGATGCCAATCGCATCATTTCAGCATTTGCATGGGTAATCATGCCGCTCCTAATTAGCAGCTTGATCTACTCAGTGCAGACAACGGTGGTTCTCAGCGTCATTAATTTGGCAGCGCTGATCGTCTTACCTTTCACACACCCTGAGTTGGATTACCGGGCAATGGGCGGAACGATCGGGTTGTTTGGGTTGGTTTCTTCAATTCTAATCATCGTGATGATCCAACGTAATGAGATCGAGAAGGATCGTCAGAAAGAATTGATCGAAAGTCACGAGAAATTAAGCCTAGAAGTTGCCGAACGTGAACGCTTTGCCGAACAGGCACAGAGCCGTGCTGACCAGCTGGTTATGCTGAATGCAGTGAGCGCGGCAATCTCCGGCTTGCAAGATCTGGATTCCATTCTGAATGTCATCTTTGAACAGATGAAATACAATTTCAGGTTTGACGTTTTTTTTGTGGCTCTGCTTAACGAAAAAACCGATACGCTCTCCTTTCCGATCACAGTTGATAATGGGAAGAGATGGCAGGAACCAGAAAAACAACTTGCGGATGCCCTTCGCACTGCCCAGGTGATCCAATCTGGTGAGCCGCTTTTGTGGAACCGCTCTGCAGCTGAGATTCAAACCGCCTTGACCACCAATAACCGTGTCGGCGATTCTTCCCGAGTTGCTGCTTCTATAGTAATCAATCCCTTGCGGATCGGAAAAAAAACAGTCGGCGCAATTTCGATCCAAAGTTACGAAGCAAATACTTATACAAATGAACAGGTCGTTCTTTTATCAGCACTTGCTCATCAAATTTGTATTGCCATCGAAAACGCCCGTCTCTTCGAGGAGACCAAGCAAAATGCGCAAAGTTTATTGACCCTGAATGAAGTAGGGCGTGCGGTCTCTGAATTAACCGATCTTCCCACCCTACTTGAAGGTATATACGAGCAAACCCAAAATACAATTGCACTAGATGCATTTTATGTGGGCTTATATGAGAACAACACCGATCAAATCGTTTTCCCGCTTATGTATGATGACGGTAAACGGTATGAGCCCAGCAGAAGCAAAGTAAACGAAAGCACAACTCTAAGCAATTTACGCCAGGGCGGAAAAGCCATCTTGATAAATCGAACTCCTGCGGAACTGGCTCCGGTCAATAGTGAGAATATGCTTGGGGATACATCCCGAGTCTCCGCTTCCCTCATGATCGCTCCGCTAACTGTAGGCAATCAGGTTGTTGGAGTTATATCGATCCAAAGTTACAAACTAAATGCCTACAATGAAAAGGATCTAAACCTGCTGACTGGAATTGCGAGCCAAGTGGCGGTGGCAATTCAAAACACGCGCCTGCTGGAAGAAACCAGACGGAAAGCACAACAGTTGGCGATCTTGAACGAAGTCGGACGCGCTGTCGCAGAACTCATGAATCTGTCAGATTTGCTTGAAGTGGTATATGAACAAAGTAAGAACAGCTTTTCACTGGACGCATTCTTTGTTGGGCTATACCATCCCGAAACAAACCAGATTTCATTTCCAATGATGTATGACAGTGGAAAACGATTTCAACAAAGCCCAGGTCCAATTTCAGAAGATAGTTTTCTGGCGCACTTTTTGGGTGGTGAAAAAGCCCACCTGATCAACAGAACATCAGAGGAGTTGGCTGCCCCGAAAAACAACGACCAAATGCTCGGAGAGGAAACAAAACCATCTGCATCCATTATGGTCACTCCTTTGCTAATCCGCGAGAGGGTCATCGGGCTCATCTCAGCGCAAAGCTATTCCCTGAATGCCTATAACGATAGTGATCTAGATCTGCTCAGCCAAATCGCCAACCAGATTTCGATCGCTATTGAAAACTCTCGGCTTTACACCTCTGCCCAACAGGAAATTGCCGAACGCCAAAAGTTCGAGGAACAACTGGGTGCCGCCGAAAGAAAATATCGTGAATTGGTAGAACGTGTTCCAGCAGTTATCTATAGCTCTGAAACCGGAGCAGCCGGACGCTGGTTTTACGTCAGCCCGCAGATCGAGGCTTTACTTGGCTTTACCCCGGAGGAGTGGCTGGCGGACGCTGACTTATGGTATCGACAGATTCACCCCGAAGATCGCGAGTATGCGGTAACCACCGAGGCAAAGCTACTCGCAGAAGGTTCACGGCTAGAAACTGAATACCGCATACACACAAAAGATGGTCGTACTTTGTGGATCCATGATGAGAGCTTGAATGTTTCTGTATCAGACAATCAGCTTTATATTGTACAGGGCATTTTGACCGACATCACAATGCGCAAGCAAGCCGAACTTACTTTAAAGGAGAGCGAGGAAAAATATCATTCACTCTTCATCACTACAGAACGGCAAGCCCGCGAATTGACCCTGATCAGTGAAGTGCAGGATGCGCTCGCGCGTGAACTTGATCTCCCGGTCTTGATACACACAGTAGTGGAAGCCATCGCCAAAACGTTTGGTTATGTATTTGTGAGTATTTACAAATTGGAAGATGGACTCCTGCAACTTCAGCATCAAGTTGGCTATGATACTGTGATCGAAAAGATCTCGCCCAGCCAGGGTGTTTCTGGCAGAGTGTTAAGAGCCGGGCAAACCGTTTTCATCAAAGACGTGACGCAGGAACCCGATTTTCTGCGCGCGGCACATCAAATCAGATCTGAGATTTGTGTACCACTCTTCGATGGCGACGAAATCTTCGGCACACTTAATGTCGAGAGCCCAGAGGAATATCAATTAACCGAAGATGACCTGCGCTTGATGAACACCCTCAGCGAGCAGGTCAACATCGCCATTCGACGCGCGCGCTTATATGCAGACCGGGCGGAAAGTTTACGTCGCGAACAACACATCAATGAATTTGCGCACGCGATCAGCAGTACCCTTGACCTGCCCAGCATTCTGGAGATCGTTGCCCGCCTGAGCGTTGAATTGATCGGCGCTGAGACAGCCAATATCGCCATTATGTCAGACGATGGCTTGGAAATAACCAATGCCTACAATTACAATGAGGTTGAAAAACTAGACAATTTCATGCCTAAAGGATATGGATTAACCTGGTTGACCTATGAAAAAAGTCGACTAGTACTCGTAGATGATTACACCCAACATCCCAACGCATTGCCAGAATGGTCAGCATCAGGTCTGCGTGCATTTATGGGTGTTCCGATCATGGCAGGAGCTAAATGTCTCGGAGTACTGACGCTATACAACCGAACCTTCGATAAAAAATTCACCCAGCGGGATGTATCCTTGATTGAAGCGGTTGCACAGGAAGTGGCCATCGCAATTCAAAACGCGCGGCTGTTCAATGCCCTTCAAAAAGAACTTACAGAACACAAGCAGACCCAGGACCAATTGCAGATCCTGGTCCACGAACTCGAAGCGAAGAATGCCGAGTTGGAACGCTTCACATATTCGGTCTCGCATGATCTGAAAAGTCCGCTGGTGACGATCGGCGGATTCATTGGTTTTCTTGAAGCTGATATCAAGCGCGGCGAACTACAACGTACCGAGAGCACCATCAACCGCATCCGTGAAGCTGCAAAAAAGATGCAGCGCCTGCTGGATGAATTGCTGGAACTTTCGCGCATTGGACGTTTGATCAATCCTCCATTGGAGGTTCCGTTTGGCGAGTTGGTGAGTGAAGCGCTGGAGTTGGCACACGGTCAATTGACCGAGAGGCAGGTTCGGGTGGAGGTAGATGCGGAGCTTCCGCTCGTCAAAGTAGACCGCGTCCGCATGGTGGAAGTCCTGCAGAATCTGATCGTCAACGCCACCAAGTTCATGGGCAATCGAGAAGATCCAAAAATCGAGATCGGCACACAGATCATCAACACTGAAAAAACTTTTTTTGTGAGAGATAACGGGATCGGCATCGCATCCGAATATCATCAAAAAATATTTGGCTTGTTCGATAAGCTCGATGCCAGATCAGACGGCACGGGCATTGGGCTCGCGCTGGTAAAACGGATTGTGGAAGTGCATGGCGGTAAAATATGGGTAGAATCAGAAGTTGGCAAAGGCGCAACCTTCTTTTTCACGCTCGAACCTAAAAAACAACAGGAGAACCTATGACGAGAATTGTGGTGGATGCAATGGGGAGTGACAATTACCCAACGCCGGATGTGGAGGGTGCCATTATGGCGGCACGTGAATATGGCGTGGAAATCATTTTGACGGGCGACGCTTCAAAGATTCAGCCGATACTTGCTTCAGCGGGTGGAGCGAATCTACCCATCCGCGTTGTCGATGCACCGGAAATGTTGACGATGCACGACAAAGGCGAAGACCTGGTGATGAAGGCGCGTCACAAAGATGCGAAGAACTCGATGGCAGTGGGCTATGACCTCGTCAAGAACGGCGAAGCGGACGCGTTCGTGACGGCGGGTAATACTGGCGCAGCGATGGTAACAGCGTTGTTCCGTTTGGGTCGCATCCGCGGCGTGGATCGCCCCGCGTTAGCGCCGGCCTTCCCTACAGCAACTGGCATGTGCATTATTTTGGATATCGGTGCAAACCCCGATTGCAAACCTGAGAACCTTTTGCAATTCGGCATTATGGGCAGTGTCTATGCCGAGCGTGTGCGGGGTGTGAAAAACCCGAGAGTAGGCTTGATCTCAAATGGCGAAGAGGCCGGCAAGGGTAGCGAGTTGGTTAAGGGTGCCTATCCCCTGCTGGAGAGTGCCAAACTGAACTTCATTGGCAACGTGGAAGGCAAGGAAATTTTCAGCGGTCAAACAGATGTTGCTGTAACCGATGGCTTCACTGGAAATGTTTTGTTGAAATCGACGGAAGCGGTGGCAAAGTTGATCGTTGAAAAAATCCGCGAGACGATCAAGGGTGGCAGCTTCGCCACCAAGATCGGCGGGTTGTTGGTAAGACCAGCGCTCGGCGCGATCAAAAAATTACTTGATCCAAGCGAAGAAGGCGCGGCTCCATTGTTAGGCGTGAACGGACTCGTCTTCATCGGGCATGGACGTTCCGATGCCTTGGCGATCAAGAACGCGATCCGCGTGGCAAAGGAAGCCGCTGAGTCGAAGGTGCTCGATGCGATGAAGTCTGCGATTGAGGAAAGTTTGAAGAAATAGTTTTGGACACAGATTACACGGATAAAACGGAAGAAATTTAAATTTAACGGAAAAAGCAAAGATGCAAAATCATGGGAAGTTTGAAGGCAAGCACTCAGAATTAACCGGGAAAATTCTGGGAGCGTTTTTTCAAGTTCACAAGGATCTTGGATATGGGTTTTCCGAGAAGGTCTACGAAAACACCCTTGTGATCCTGCTGAATGAGATCGGCTTGAAGGTAGAACCACAAGTCCACTTGCGTGTTTATTATCATGAACAGCAGGTTGGCGAATACATAGCAGACCTGATCGTGGAAGATGTTATTCTGTTGGAGTTGAAAGCGGCAAATAAGATCGTGGAAGATCATGCTGCTCAACTATTGAATTATCTCAAAGCAACCAACATTGAAGTGGGTCTGGTACTTAATTTCGGACCCACAGCTGAGTTCCGCCGAAAAGTGTATGACAACGAACGCAAAGGTTCGCTCTCCTGGATCAAGAAATAAATCTTTCCGTCAAAACAAAGAACATCCGTCAATTCCGAGAAATCCGTGTCCCACAAAAGGAAAATATGAAAATCATCAAAAACGAAAAACTTATCAAACGAAACAGCATTATCGGGCAATGGACAAGTATTGGCGCACTGATCGTGCTTGGCGGCGGGATGTATATGTCTTTCTCAAATCCATCCAACCCCAACATGGTCACCTATTCACTGATTGCCCTGGTCGGAGGTTTTATTCTCACGCAGATCGGTATGTACCTGGGCAATCGCTGGGGACGCAGTCCGCGACCAGATGAAAAAATTGATGCAGGCCTGAAAGGCTTGCCTGGTGGCTACGCGCTGTATCATTTTGTCACTCCGGCATCGCATTTGCTGGTGGGACCGGCTGGCGTTTGGGCGTTGATCCCCTATCGTCAACGCGGTGTGGTGACTTATACCAAGAACCGCTGGCGTGTGGGCAACGGCGGATTCTTACAAGCCTATATGAGTATCTTCGGGCAGGAAGGTATTGGTCGCCCTGACCTCGAAGCAGAAACTGAGATCAATGCCATCCATAAATTGTTGGCGAAGAAAATGACCGAAGGCGAGATTCCCGATGTCAATGCGGCGTTGATCTTCATGCACGATGAAGTAGATCTGCAAGTGGAAGATGCGCCATTGCCTGCGATGAAGATCAAACAACTCAAGGATTTCATGCGGCAGAAGGCGAAGGAAAAATCGTTGGGGCAAGTCACACTGGCAGCAATCAAGTCAGCGTTACCGGAATAAATTGATAAAAGAAGCCAGACGATTTCTATGGGTATCTATATGGTAAACAAGTCAAAGCTATGAAAATGAAACTAGTAAATATCCTTTTAATTGTTGTTTTCTTAGTAGCGATCTGGTATCGTGTTGTCGCTTTTGGAGATTTACGCCTTTCTGTAGCCAACAACGATACAGCCAGTTATATTAATTCTTCAAGAGCGCCAATTTTTTCGTGGCAATCCTTTGCAGGGCGACGTTTATTCACAACCAATCTTCTCTATAAATTAGCTAGCGATGGAGAGAATTGCAAGGTCACGGCTCTTAGCCTTCCAGCACTAGGGCAGGAAGAGCCTCGCCAAATCCAACCCTGTTTCGATCGTATTGTTCTTTTGCAAAGCTTTCTAAGCATTATGGGATGGTGCATCCTCGCATGGGTAACGGCCCGACGGATAAATAATCCATTTCTAAAAATTTCGTCTGCAGCCGTAATCTTGGCATTCGGGTTTACCCCCCAAATTGCTGAATGGGACAGTCTTTTAACTTCCGAGTCTCTTTCTCTATCCTTATTCCCAATTATATTTGCCGTGTTACAAGAAATTGTTTTTGGAATTGCAAACGGCGAAGAAAAGCAATCGAACCTAATAAACAAAATCCTGATATCGCTATGGATGTTTGTTTTTTTACTTTGGGTTTTTGTTCGTGACGTCCATCTATATGCGATCATCGGAACGCTTGTCCTATCAACTCCATTTCTACTTATCAATAGAATCCGCAAGCAAACAATTCTCTTGCCAATAACTATAATTTTAGTGGCCTGCTACATGTTTGGAAATTATTCTGCCAAGCAAAGCACAAGGTGGCAACCGTCATTAATACATATTCTCGAATGGTATGTCTTTCCGCATCCTACACGAGTCGATTTTTTCATCAAAGCCGGAATGCCTGATATCCAATCTGGCGATCAATATCTAGAGTGGTTTAACGCCCATGGCGTCAGTACATATGGGAAATTTCTGGTCACACATCCGGGGTTTGTGGTTGCCACAATTTTGGAAAGATCAGAATACTTCAAATCCAATTTCCTTCAACCTTATTTCAGAGTAAATGAAGTGGAAAATAGTAAAATAACCTCAATCATTGGAGAAATGATTCATCCAGAAACTTATGCCATTTACCTGATTGATCTATTTTTTCTGATTTCGCTTTGTGCGACAGCTATAAAACATCGTAATAAAAGAGCGTTGGCATTGGGCTGGCTAGCTGCGTGGATGTTTTTTTATGCTGGTACGTCACTCTTTGTAAGCTATCTTGGCGATTTAGAGGGAGTAGGACGCCATGTTTATCCCTCCGTAGAAATGTCCCGTCTTTACATGTGGGTTTTCCTTTTCCCCATTTTAGACATGATGGGAAATCACCAACCAGAGTTAGCCTATACCTAGATCGATACGTTGGGCTATTAGCCACGGATTTCACGAATTATCAGTGAAATCCGTGGCTGCGTTTTTTGATAGCTTGGTTGGAGATTGCTTCATCGGACTAAAACCCTCCTCGCAATGACGGAGTCTTTTAATTCATGATACACTTGTTCTACTTCTGAAGATCGAAGACAATCCTTTCCCTTGAAAAGAGAATTTCGTTGCGCATGCAGCATTTGACTGAATGCTCAATGAAGTACATGTATTATGCAATCCATTGTATCTATTGATATTGAAACAACTGGCTTGAGCGAAGAGCGCGATACGATCATTGAAATTGGGGCGGTGAAGTTCAAGGGTCATCGTGTGGAAGCGGAGTGGACTTCGCTCATCAATCCTGGTAAACATATCCCGGAATTTATTTCAGGGTTGACCGGTATCACCGATGCAGAAGTCCGCAACGCACCGAAGTTCCGTGACATTGCCCAGGATTTGGAAGCCTTTGTCGGTAACGCACCAGTGATCGGACATAACGTCCGCTTCGATCTGAGATTTTTGCAAAAGGGCGGTATCCTGCGTTACAACGAAGTCATCGATACGTATGAACTCGCCGCAGTCTTGATGCCCACTGCCAGCCGCTACAACCTTGGCGCGCTTGGGAAACAACTCGGCATCTTATTACCTGCCACCCACCGCGCCATGGATGACGCCAAAGTCACAATGGCGGCATTCAATAAATTATTCGAGCTGGCGCGCGAATTACCATTGGAAGTGCTCGTCGAGATCGTGCGCTTGAGTGAGCCGATCGAATGGGATGCATTCTGGGTCTTTCAGGAAGTACTCAAGACAAAAGCCAAGGACGGCATTCAACCCAAGAAAACCAAAAAACAGATCGCACCCGCGTGGTTCGATGAAGAAAAATATCCACCACTGGATAACCCCGAGAAACCGATCCCATTGGATGTGGATGAGATCGCTTCGGCGCTGGAATATGGCGGACCGTTCTCACAATATTTCGAAACCTTCGAGCAACGTCCCGAACAGGTGGAGATGCTGCGCGCCGTGACCAACGCGCTTTCATATGGCAGTCACTTGATGGTCGAAGCCGGAACTGGCGTCGGTAAGTCGTTTGCGTATTTGGTGCCTGCCGCATTGTTCGCCAAACAAAACAATACACGCGTGATCGTTTCAACGAACACGATCAATCTGCAAGATCAACTCGTGCAACGTGACCTGCCGAATTTGAGTCAGGCATTGAATCTGGATTTTCGTTTCGCTTTATTGAAGGGACGTTCGAATTATCTTTGTCCGCGACGGTTGGAAAATCTGCGGCATTTCGGTCCACGCACGGCGGATGAGATGCGGGTGTTGGCAAAGGTCATGGTGTGGCAACTCGATAACTCGAGCGGCGATCGAAGCGAATTAAATCTCACGGGGCCGACCGAGCGCGAGGTGTGGGGTCGAATGTCGGCTGAGGATGATGCGTGCACGACCGATACATGCATCAAACGCACCGGCGGCGCATGTCCGTTCCATCGCGCAAAGTCCGCATCCCAAACTGCGAACGTGCTTGTCGTCAATCACGCCTTGCTTTTGTCGGATGTTGCCACGGGCAGTAAAGTGCTGCCTGAATATTCGCACCTGATCATTGACGAGGGTCATCATTTGGAATCGGCGACGACCAACGCGCTGTCGTTCAAGTTGAATCAATTTGACATGGACCGCATGATGAAGGAAGTCGGCGGGACGAATGCGGGCGTGCTGGGGCGTTTGCTCGGCGAGACGAACGAAGCGCTTCGTCCATCTGACTTCGGCCTGCTTCAACAAAAAGTAGCGCGTGCCACCGATATGGCTTTTCGCATCGAGCAACTCAACCGCGAGTTCTTCAACACCCTAGGCGAATTCGCACGCTTACAACGCGAAGGACAGCCGCCGTCCAATTACAACTGGCAGGCACGTGTGTTACCCGAGACGCGCACTGTGGCCTTCTGGGACGAAGTGGAAATCGCATGGGACTCGACCGACGAGACCTTGAAGCTTTTGCTGACCTCAATCGGTGAAATTTACAAAGCAGCCGCGGACATCTACGCGGACGGGCATGATAATCTCGAAGATGTGATCGCCGATATCGGCAACGTAACCCGCCGACTGACCGAAGCCGAAGCCAACATTTCGGGCATGATCAGTAAACCGATCCAGGGTATGGTGTATTGGATCGAAGTGCAGCCGAGCGGCAACAAACTTTCGTTGAACGCTGCGCCCCTGCGTGTGGGACCGTTGATCGAAAAATATTTGTGGCACGAGAAACGCTCCGTGATCGTGACCTCCGCCACGTTGACCGCGCATGGCGAGTTCCAGTACTTGCGCAACACCCTCGGCGCCGATGAAGCGGACGAGATGCAACTCGGCTCGCCGTATGATTACGAGAGCGCGGCGTTATTGTATATCGCCAACGACATGCCGGAACCAAACCAGAACGGCTATCAACAGTTTCTCGATAAGACTCTGATCGCCACCGCCAAAGCCACAGGCGGACGCATGCTCGTGCTATTCACATCGTATGCCGCGTTGAAGAAGACTTCCCAAGCCATTACGGGACCGCTGGCGCGCGAAGATATTTACGTCTACGAACAAGGTGATGGTGCTTCACCGAATGCCTTGCTCGAATCATTCAAAGCCACTGACCGAGCCGTACTGCTAGGTACTAAGTCATTTTGGGAAGGCGTGGACGTGCCCGGCGATTCTCTATCGGTGGTCGTCATTACCAAACTTCCATTCGATGTGCCCACCGATCCGTTAATCGCGGCGCGCTCTGAGATGTACGAAGACTCATTCAATGAATATTACCTGCCCGAATCGATCTTGAAATTCAGGCAAGGCTTTGGACGTCTTATCCGTACGGCGTCAGATCGCGGCATCGTCGCCATTTTAGATCGCCGTGTATTGACCAAGCAGTACGGACGTTTGTTCTTAGAGTCCCTGCCCCAATGCACTGCAAGGCAAGGACCTGCCGCAAATCTTTCACGCGAGGCTGGGAAGTGGTTGGGGTTGTAAGCTACAGAGAAATCAAATGATTACTTACGGATTGGGAACCTACACAATTCAAGCATTAGACAAATGGAATAATCCAGAGACGCCAAAAGCCAGCATAAATATTCCTATAGAAATATCAGAGGAAGAGCATAAAAATCTATTAGATGCTATATCCAAAGTAGGTAGTGTTTTTAGATACACCGCAATATTTAGTGCAACAATTTGGAATTATGACGATTTGGCTACTACAGTAAATTCATATTTACAAGCCTTTATCCAAAAAGATTCTAAATTTCTCGGAAACAGAAATATAACTTTAAATATCAACAAGGAAGTATTAAACGTACTCACATCGTTTCGGTTTTACCTTGATTTCATTGACGAAAATCTTCATAAGGATTTCGGAAAGGATTCGGGGATTGTAGAAAACTTCGGGTCAGATTGTTCAACAGAATATGACAATAATTTCTCTTATCGCCTCATTTACCACCTAAGAAATTTCGCACAACATAAAGGGCTTGTGATAAGCTCAGTTAAATTCAGCAAATTTCTTGATGAAGAAAGAGCTAACACAGTAAGGCAACATTTAACTATATCGGTGAATCGAAACGACATAATAGAAGATAAAAAATTCAAAAAGGAAATAAAAGCAGAGTTGACGAATTACCCAGAAGCAATTGACATAATTGACCATCTTTTAAAATGGATATCATCTTTAACTAGGATCCACAATCAGTTAATCCAAAGGATAATCCCCACCAGACTAAATAATGCTTTGTTTATTATTGAACAAGTAAGGAAATTAGATTACAACAAGGATGACAATCAAGTTATCCCAATATTATCAATTATCGACCATTCAAAAGACAATATCAAAGATGTAATAAACCCAAGCTTTGTTCCATTACCGATTGAAGATGCTCAAAGAATTATTGAATATTGTAAAGAACATAATCTTACAGCTAAATAACCACGTGCTTAAATGCCCTATGTATTATGGGATGCCAACAACTGTCCGCATTGATGCTGTATCAACAAGTAAGCGCAGCCAATCTCTAGCACTAAGCTACAAAGTGGCTAGGGATATAGAACAACAACTGAAAGGAATGTTGTAATGAGTACTTGGCAATTAAAAGAAGCAAAGAGAAATCTCAGCAAGGTAATTAAGCTTGCTCTAGAACAAGAACCACAGACTATCACCCGCCGGGGAGAAAAAGTTGCCATTGTGATTTCTTATAACGAATATCTGAGAGCAATAAAACCTCAAATCAAGCTCTCTGAATTCTTCCGAAAATCTCCGCTCGCCAAAACTGATATTGATCTTAGCCATGAGAAGAGCCTCCCGCGCGAAACTGGGAAGTGGTTGGGGTTGTGAAGTAGGCACAGACACACCATACATAGATTTTAAAAATTAATTGCTCGAATAAAATCAGCCGACCCTTTGAAATAGGTCGGCTGATTTTATGGAGTCAATGGGACCGCATCTCTCCATAACCGCGGTTTCCGTTCACAGCCTCCACAATCCCTGACGCGCGCATCCATAATTCCTCCACAATGGCTTGATATAGTTGGAACACTAGAACAAATCCACCCAAGGAGACTGAGCCATGCACCGCAAAGATATGTTAATTGAAGCTGATGAACTACTGCAAAAAATGGATCATAAAAATATACGAATCTACGACGCCACGATCACCGATGATATGTACCTGCTGGGACACATCCCCGGAGCGGCATATTTTGATCATGAGAAATTTTCAGACCCCAATGGTAAATACGAGTACACCATCCTGCCCGATGCAGACCTTGCCGCACAAATCGGCAGAAGCGGTATATCTGCGGATTCAGAAGTTATCTTTTACGCATGCGGCATGCTGCCGTATGCGGCGCGTGCCTGGTGGCTGCTGCATTATGCCGGTCACGATAACGTGCGCGTGCTTAACGGCGGGCTTACAGCGTGGAAGAATGCTGGGGGAAGCATAGAGCAGACGTCCCGGACGTATGAACCGGCGACGTTTCGAGGTCAGTTCAGGCGTCACCTGTTCGTCAGCAAAGAAGAGGTGCTGACAGCTTTGCAGGATGAGCATGTCGCCACCATCAATGTCATGCCACCGCAAAGTTATGGGGCTTCGCACATCACAGGGTCAACCAATCTTTCCTGCATGGATCTGATGCAGGCGATGGATTCTTTTTTGCCTGACGATGAGCTCGCCGCGCACTTGCAGGGACAAGCCCAATATCAGTGCATCATCACCTACTGCGGCGGCGGAATCGCTGCGACGTTGAATGCCATGGCACATTTCATGGTGGGGCAGGAAAATGTGGCAGTGTATGATGGCTCGCTGTATGAATGGCTGGGTGAAGGGCTGCCAACCACTGGAGCGGGCGAATGGCAGATCTGGAAGAAAAATTAGACCTCTTAACTCACAAGGAGAATATTCGAATGAAAGCCGCAGTCTACAGATCGTATGGTCCGCCGGAAGTTCTAAACATAGAAGAGGTTCAGCAGCCAGTCATTCAAGTTGAACATGCTGATCGCGTGTTAGTCAAAGTGCACAGCGCTTCGATCAACCCATATGATTATCTCTATCGAAAGGGATTTTTACCGACCCGGTCTGATAATGGTTTTCTCAAACCCAAACATCAGACCCTGGGCATTGACGTGGCTGGGACAGTTGCAGCCGTCGGTAAAAATGTGAGTCGCTTCAAGGTCGGCGACCGGGTTTTCGGAAGCTGTCTCGGGTCACACGCCGAATATGTGCGCGCGCTCGAAAACAGAGTCAGCCTGATGCCGCGCAGCCTGACGTTCAATGCAGCGGCTGCCATACCATGCGCGGCGTTGACGGCCCTCCAAGCGTTAAGAGATGTGGCGCACATCCAGCAGGGACAAAAGGTGTTGATCTACGGCGCTTCAGGCGGCATCGGACATTTTGCGGTGCAGATTGCCAAATATTATGGAACAGAAGTCACCGCTGTTTGCAGCACAGCCAATCTCACCTGGGTAAAAGAGCTTGGGTCTGATCATGTGATTGACTACACCAAAGAAGACTTTACCAAGAATGGTAAAAAATATGACATCATTCTGGATGCGGTCGGCTGGCGGACCTACTTCAGTTGCAAAGGTTCGTTGACAGAGACAGGCATCTTCATTACCGAAAACCCGCTCAAAGCAAAGTATCAAATCACGCAGGTACTGCTTAGCATGTTGCTGCGCGACAAAAAGCTAAAGATGCATCTTGCACAGCCCAACGAAAAAGACATGGATTTCTTCGGACAGTTGGTTGAAGCAGGGCAACTAAGACCTGTGATCGAAAAGACCTATCCCCTGGAGCAGATCGGTGCGGCGCATCGCCACGTTGAGAACGGACACACCAAGGGCAAGGTCGTGATCGAAGTTCACAAAGAGTAGTTTGACTGTTCTCTATGCTTTTTTTCCCTTATACTCAGCCTATGCCTGAACTCATTCTCGTTGTGGATGATGAACCGAAAATCGTGCGCCTGGCGCGCGATTATTTGGAGAAGCATGGTTTCCGCGTGGCTACAGCCGCTGACGGTCAATCCGCGCTGGCAGTTGCTCGGCGCGATAAACCTGACCTCATCATCCTTGACTTGATGCTCCCCGGCATGGATGGGCGCGAAGTCTGCAAGATTCTGCGGCGGGATAGTGATGTGCCGATCATTATGCTCACGGCGTTGGCGGAAGAAATCGATCAGGTGACAGGTCTCGAGATCGGCGCAGATGATTACATCACGAAGCCGTTCTCACCGCGGGCGATGGTTGCGAGAGTGCGCGCATTACTAAGACGTTCAAAAGGCGGCACGAAAGCGCCGAGCGTTATCCGTGTGGGCGGGTTGGAGATCGACTCGGAAAAACACAGCGTGATGTTCGACGACACTTCAATCAAACTTACGCCCAATGAATTCAAACTACTCGAGTTACTTGCCGCCCGTCCCGGTCAGACGCTGACGAGGGAACAATTGCTCGATGACTTGCACGGCTCTGCGCTGAGCTTTGACCGCAGTATCGATTCACACATCAAGAATCTAAGAAAGAAGCTCGAAGTCGCCGCAGGTCAAGCCATGATCGAGACGGTGTATGGAATTGGTTATCGGTTTATTGAAGGTTAAAATACCATGTCACTCTGAGCGGCAGCGAAGAGTCTCTACCATTGAAATGCGAGACTCTTCGGTCGCAACAAACGCTCCCTCAGAGTGACATGATCTACATACAACATCCCATGTCCCAACAACCTCCCGACACATCCACCCCACCCAAACGGCAACGCAGTATTATGCGTTCTCTTTCCATTGCGTTATTCTTTATCGGCGTCCTTTTGCTTTTCTTCGGAGGCACAGCCGCCTTTTTGTATGTGCTCTTTTCAGAATATACCGGGGTGAAGAATTGGTGGCTGCTGTTTTGCGGAACGCCCATCCTAGTAGTCGTCCTGGTGATCTTCGTGCTCTTCAACTTGTATCAGCGCTTCGGCAAACCGCTCGATGGGCTCTTCAAAACCATCGATGCGATCGCGGAAGGTGACCTGAGTGCGCGCGTGCCCGAAAACAAATCGGACATGTTCAGTGATCTGATTAAGCGTTTCAACAAGATGGCCGGCGAATTAGACCGCGCCGAACAGCAGCGTCGCAATCTTACCGCCGATATCGCGCACGAACTCCGCACGCCGCTGCATATCATTCAAGGCAACCTCGAAGGCATCATCGATGGCGTCTATCAGCCAACGAACGAACACATCAATAACACCCTGGAAGAGACGCAATTACTTGCCCGCCTCGTGAATGACTTGCAGACGCTCTCGCTCGCCGAAACGGGACAGCTTCCGCTTCATCCCACCCGCTTCCTGCTCGCTGACCTGATCACGGAC
>JBDTWO010000058.1:0-24654 GCA_040006635.1 Chloroflexota bacterium | reverse complement strand
CTGTGTTCCGGTCAGCGCATGATGACGACCTTCATTCGTCCGGGTGGAATTTGGCGCGATGTGCCGGTTGAATTCGAAGCGGCCGTCCGTGACTTTCTGAAGATTTTCCCCAAACGGATCGATGAATACGAAGCCTTGTTGACGAAGAACCCGCTCTTTCTGGACCGGTTGTATGGCATCGGCAAACTGGATGCGGCTACGGCCCTGCAGCATGGCGTGACCGGACCGACGCTGCGCGCTTCCGGCGTGAACTGGGATCTGCGCAAAGCCCGTCCGTATATGGGCTATGAACAATATGATTTCAACGTGCCCGTCCGCACGGAAGGCGACACGTATGCGCGTTATATCGTCCGCATTGAAGAGTTCCGCGAATCGCTGAAGATCGTCGAACAGGCTTTGAACAAACTGCCGATGGGACTCGTGCGCAGTGACAACCGCAAGTTTGTCGCACCGCCGCGTTCAGAGATCGGCGTCAGCATGGAAGCGCTCATCCATCACTTCAAGTTGTGGACCGAAGGTTTCCCGGCGCCGAAGGCTTCGATCTATAGTGCGGTCGAGTCGCCGCGCGGTGAGTTGGGGTTGTACCTCGAAGGCGATGGCGGACCCAAACCTCATCGCGTCCACTTGCGCACGCCGTCATTTGATAATCTTTCTGTCATTAACAAGATCACCCAGGGACATCTCGTAGCTGACCTGGTGGCGATCCTGGCTTCCATTGATATTGTGCTCGGAGACATTGACCGATGAGTCTTGTAAAGAAATATCCGAAAGAAGTAAAACAAATCCTGTCGAAATATCCGCCCGAGCAAAAACGTTCGGCGGTGATGCCCTTGTTATATCTGGCACAGCGCGAAGAAGGTTATGTCAACAAAGCCGCGATGCAAGATATCGCCAAGATCGTTGACATTACCGAGACCGACGTGGCTGCGATCGTGGGCTTCTACACCTTGTATCACGATGAAAAAGCCGGCAAGTATCGTATGCAAGTCTGCACTGATCTGCCCTGTGCCTTGCGCGGCGCCGAGCAATTCATGGAATCGTTGTGCGGCAACCTCGGCATCAAAGTCGGTGAGACGACGCCTGATGGCGAGGTCACTCTCGAGGCTGTGACGTGTCTTGCGGCGTGCGATAAGGCGCCCATGTTCCAGATCCAGGGACCGGACGGTATCAAATATCACGAGAACATGACCGTTGATAAGACACTCGAACTGGTGCATACCTTGAAGAATGCAATTGGGGGGCGAAAATAATGGCACATATTTTGTTACGTCACCGCGACATCCCCGATATCAACACGCTTAACGTTTATAAAAAGAACGGCGGTCTGGCGGCGTTCAAGAACGCGGTCACCAAGATGCAGCCGAACGAAGTGACCGATGTGGTCAAAAACTCTGGCTTACGTGGACGTGGCGGCGCGGGTTTCCCGACCGGTATGAAGTGGTCCTTCATTGATAACAAGAGTTGGCCCCATTATGTGGTGGCAAACGCAGATGAGTCCGAGCCGGGCACCTTCAAAGACCGCGAGATCATGGAAGGCAATCCGTTCCAATTTTTAGAGGGACTGGCGATTGCATCTTATGCAGTCGGTGCAAACGCTTCCTATATTTACTTGCGTGGTGAGTTCTGGGAATTAGCCGCCTTCCTCGATGAGAAGATCGCGGAAATGGAAGCGGATGGTTACCTCGGCGAGAAACTCTTCGGCACCGATTACTCGCTCAAGATCTATACTCATCTCGGTGCAGGCGCCTATATCTGCGGCGAAGAGACGGCTTTGCTCGAATCACTCGAAGGCAAACGTGGACAGCCGCGTGTGCGTCCGCCGTTCCCGCCTTCGGTTGGTTTATATGGCAAGCCGACCATTATCAACAACGTGGAAACCTTTACCAACGTGCCGCCGATCATGACCAACGGCGCCGATTGGTACAAGTCCATGGGCACAGCCGATAGCGCAGGCGTGAAGATCTTCTCGCTCTCGGGTCGCGTGCGCAAGCCGGGTAACTATGAACTGCCGTTTGGCACAACCTTCCGTGAATTGATCTACACCTACGGCGGCGGCGTGCAGGACTCGCGTTCTGTCAAAGCCATCATGCCTGCTGGCGCCTCTTCATCGTTGATCCTGGTAGATGACGAAAAGATCCTCGATACTAAAATGGACTATGCCACCGTCCGCACGATTGGCGGTGACCTGGGGTCCGCTTCGGTGATCGTGATCGACGATACAGTCTCGATCGATTGGATCGTGAACAAGACCATCCATTTCTTCCGGCATGAATCGTGCGGCAAGTGCACCACTTGTCGTGAGGGTACTTACTGGATGTCTCATCTTACCGAACGTATCCACGATGGTCATGGCTCCACAGCCGATGTAGATCTACTTCTTAATGTAGCCAAACAAATGCAGGGTAAATGTCTGTGCGCGCTCGGTGAATTTTCCACCATGGCGGTCGTCACCGGCATCGAACGTTTTAGAAAAGACTTTGATAAAGCGGTAAAAGCATAATGAGTAAACAAGTCACTCTTACTATTGATGGAAAACAAGCCACAGTTCCCGATGGAACCTATGTGGCAGATGCCGCCAAGATGGTCGGTATCGATATCCCCGTCTTTTGTCATCATCCCAAACTCGAGCCGGTCGGCATGTGCCGTATGTGCCTCGTGGAGATCGGGCGTCCGATGCGTGACCGCGCCACCGGTCAGTTCGTGATGGAGAACGGCGCGCCGAAGATCCAGTTCATGCCCAAGCTTGAAACGGCTTGTACGAATAAAGTGGAAGACGGCATGGTGGTCATGACCCAGTCCAACAAGGCTGTGGAAGGGCAGCGCGGCACCGTTGAATTCCTGCTCACCTCGCATCCGTTGGATTGCCCGGTCTGTGACAAGGGCGGCGAATGCCCATTGCAAAACCTCACCATGGAACATGGTCCCGGCAAGAGCCGCTTTATCTATGATGAAAAACTGCATCTCGATAAGATGGTCCCGCTCGGTGAATTGATCTACCTCGACCGCGAACGCTGTATCCAATGCGCGCGCTGTATCCGTTTTCAATCGGACATTGCGGGCGACTCGGTGATCGGCTTCGATGAACGCGGACGCTCTACTCAAATCATCTCTCTTTCGGATCCCGGGTTTGATTCGGTTTTCTCGGGCAACACTTCTGACATTTGCCCCGTCGGCGCGTTGACCACGGCAGACTTCCGCTTTGGTGCGCGCCCCTGGGAGTTGGATGCTCAAGCTTCGATCTGTACGCAATGTCCTGTCGGTTGTAACACGACGTTGAACACCCGCCGCGAAGCCAAATCGGGCGGCGATGTGGTGGTCAAGCGTGTGATGCCGCGCCAGAACGAAGAAGTGAACGAGATCTGGTTGTGTGATAAAGGTCGCTTTGCGTATCACTATGCTGAAAGCAAGAAGCGTCTCACCAAGCCGCAAATCCGCAAGGATGGAAAATTGGCGCGCGCCTCGTGGGATGCCGCGACTAAACTTGCCGCCGATAACTTCCTCAAAGCCAAAAAGGATTTTGTCATTCTGGCTTCTGGCAGACTTTCCAATGAAGACTTATTCAATCTAAAGACTCTGTCTGACCATTCTGAAGGCAAAGCGTATTTGTATTCAAATATGGCAGGCGGCGAATTGACCTCACTCGTAGGTGTGGGCGCTGGCACGAACTTCGGAAAGATGGGCGCAGGCACGGCAATCGTCGTGGTTGCTTCTGATCTATATGAAGAAGCGCCGATCTGGTACTTGCGTGTAAAGCAAGCCGCACAACGCGGCGCGACGTTGATCGTGTTGAATCCGCGTGAGACCAAGCTTGATAAATATGCTTCGTTCGTGGTGCGCTATGCCTACGGTGACGAAGCCAAAGCAGTGAATGACCTTGGCAAGAAGAGCAAGATCAGCGATGCGTTCCTGAAAGCCGAAAACGCTGTCGTCCTTTACGGTAGTGAAGGACTCGGCGTATCTGGATCCGCCAGCGTTGCCTCAGCATGTGCCAAGTTGTTGCATGATAACGAGCGCGTTGGCAAACCCAACAACGGACTTATCGGAGTCTGGGAACGCGCGAACGATCAGGGCGCCTGGGAGATCGGCTTCAATTCAGAAGAAGACCTGGCGAAGGTACTCAAAGGCAAGTCCGTGTACATCGTCGGTGCTGACCCGGTTGCGGATGACCCGAAACTCGCGAAGGCGCTCGAAGGTGCTGAGTTTGTTGCGGTGCAGGATGTCATGGAAACAGCGACCACTGAAATTGCTGATGTGGTTTTGCCCGCGCAGGCATTTACCGAACGCGAAGGCACACTCACTTCCGGTGAACGCCGCGTACAACGCTTCTATCCCGCTGTTCCGGTGACCGGAGATGCGAAAGCGGATTTCTCGATCACTTCGCAGATCGCTCGTCATATGGGCGTTATCTTGGAAGGGACTTCGATCTCGGCAGTATTCGATATTCTGTCTGATTCGGTGAAGTCGTTTGAAGGTTTGAATTATGCGGTGCTGGCGGAAGTCAAACCGCAGTGGCCCATCGTCGGGCGTGGTGACATGTATTATGGCGGTACGACTTATGAGAACACGCAAGGCATGGGTGTACATTTGTCAGCTGCGGCGGGGCGCGGGGAAAAAGTAAGCATCTCCCGGGTCGAGAAAGAAGCGGCTCCACGTCCAAAAGAAAATGAATTACTGGCGGTGCCGGTTACGAAGTTGTATGACCGCGGTACAACCGTCATGCCGGCTGAGTTGTTGCACGAGCGCATCGGCGAAGCGACCATCGCTTTGCATCCGGACGCCGCCCAGAATTTGGGTGTGGAAGCCGGGCAGACGGTGAATGTCAGTTTCAATGGCGTGAGCGCGGAAGCTGTGGTGAAATTGGATGATACGATCTCCGTGGGGGTCGCGTTGCTGCCACGCAGTATGGGCATTGCGATCCGCGAACCTGTGGCTGTGAAGGTGAAAGCATGATTTCGGATTGGACTCTTTGGCTTGAGTGGTTGATTAAGGCGTTGGTGGTGACACTGGCGCTGCTGACCGGCTTTGCGTACCTCACCTGGTATGAACGCCGGGCATTGGCGCGCCTGCAGGTGCGCATCGGACCGAACCGTGCCGGACCGCAGGGTCTGTTGCAACCGATTGCCGATGCGGTCAAGTTGATCTTCAAAGAGGAACTGACTCCCGCCAAAGCGGACAAGCTCGTGTTCTTCTGGGCGCCGGTGGTAACGTTGGTGCCTTCGATCATTATCGCGGCGGTCATCCCGTGGGGCACTTCGTTCACCTTGTGGACCGGGCGCGTGATCACATTGTACGTTGCGGATATCAATGTCGGCGTGTTGTACATTATGTCGATCGCCTCCATTGCCGTGTACGGGATCGTGCTGGCGGGCTGGTCATCGAACAATAAGTACGCGATGATCGGCGGTCTGCGTTCCTCGGCGCAAATGATCTCATATGAACTGGCGCTGGGACTTTCATTTGTCACTTCGATCATTCTGGCAAACTCCATGCGCCTGCTCGATATTGTGGAAGCACAGCGTCATATGTGGTTTGTTGTTGTCCAGCCAGTGGGCGCCGTGATCTTCTGGATCGCGACTCTGGCAGAGGTCAACCGCGCGCCGTTCGATATGCCCGAAGCCGAACAGGAATTGACGGCTGGTTATCACAGCGAATACTCCGGCATGAAGTTCGCCCTGTTCTTCATGGCTGAATATCAAAAGATGATTGTGATCTGTGCGATCGCGGCAACCTTGTATTTCGGCGGCTTTCGTGAGTTTGGTTTTCTTTCAAACACATTCTTCAGTGTGGATCATAAATGGATGCTCGGTTCAATGGAGATTACCAACTGGTTCCTGGGTCCCGTTTATCTTTTCCTGAAAGTTGTGGCGTTGCTCTTCGGCATGATCTGGGTGCGCGCCACCTGGCCCCGCATCCGTTATGACCGCCTGATGTCATTCGGCTGGAAGGTCATGCTGCCGATTTCGCTGGCGATCACTTTCATTACCGCAGTTGGAATCATCCTGCAGCGGGAACTCCATAATGATTTGTATTATTACCTGGGAATCCCCGTTGCATCGATATTAGTTGGTTTATTTACTGTTGCGATGGTCTATCGTGAGTTGAGGAGAAAAGCGTATGAGCGTGCTTGATCCCGCCTGGGAACTTATGCGTGGTCTGTGGACCACGCTGAAGATGTTGGCTGAAAAGCCGGTTACGTATCAATACCCCGAACAGAAGCGGGAAGTGCGTCCGCGTTTTCGCGGTCGTCATGTCTTGAAGCGTTATGACAACGGTCTCGAAAAATGTATTGGATGTTCGCTGTGTGCCGCCGCCTGCCCCGCGGATGCGATCTTCGTGGAAGCCTCCGAGAATACGGATGAAAAACGCTTCTCCCCTGGCGAGCGGTATGCTTCGACCTACGAGATCAATATGCTCCGCTGTATCTATTGCGGCTATTGCGAAGATGCCTGTCCCACCGAAGCGATCGTGCTCGGTGATAACTACGAACTTTCCTTCTATGACCGCCGTTCCGCGATCTACACCAAGGAGAGTTTGCTTGAATCCGTCGCCACTGTGGATATGACCACCCCACGCAAAGTGGAACCCAATGTGTTCAAACGTTCGGTCCCTGAAATGAAAGATCCACAGGATTAGTAGAAAGGTAGATACGTATACAAGGAAACACGTAGACATGTATACCTGTGTACTTGTTTACCTATATACGACTAAACACACATGACACTCGATTTAGCCCTCTTTCTTGTTCTTGCCCTCGTTGCAGTTGCAACCGCCATTGGCATGTTATTGAGTCAAAACGCGGTCTATTCGGCGTTGTTCCTGGTGTTGAACTTCACCACTGTGGCGATCTTCTATTTGTTGCTGGGTGCGCCTTTCATTGCCATGTCGCAGATCACGGTCTATGCCGGTGCGATCATGGTGTTGTTCCTGTTCGTGATCATGCTGTTGGGCGCGGACGCGCTCCCGAAGACGCAGGTCTTACCCTGGCAGAGACCGCTAGCGATTTTCCTGGCTGTCATCCTTGCCGCTGAAGGAACTTATCTGCTTGTTACCAAAGCCCGCCCAACTGGAAATATTTTGCAGCCCGAGGTGACAGTCAATACCATGGATAACCTGCGCGAGATGGGCATAGTCTTGTTCAATCAATATCTCCTGCCCTTTGAAGTGACCTCCATTTTGTTGCTGGTTGCCATGGTCGGTGCGATCACGTTGAACAGAAGAGAGAAAAGGGAGCGGAAGTCATGATCTCAGTCCCGGTTAATTATTACATCATTCTTTCGGCGATCCTGTTCACCATCGGTGTGACCGGTGTGCTCATTCGCCGCAATGCACTCATCATTTTCATGTCCATCGAGTTGATGTTGAACGCCTCCAATCTTGCCATCGTCGCGTTCAGCAGCGCCATCAAAAGTTTCAGCGGGCAGATCTTTGTGTTCTTCGTGATCGCAGTCGCCGCCGCGGAAGTGGCAGTCGGTCTCGCTTTGATCGTGGAGATCTTCAAGTCCAAGCGTAGTATTGACGTGGACCAGATGAGTAGTTTGAAGGGATAAAAAGTAAAACGTACTGCGTACTTCGTAATTACGGAATACGCAATACGAATTACGGAGAATGTTATGCACTTAAGCGAAACAGTAAACATAGGATTTTTCTTTCTAGCCCCGTGGCTGGTGTTCTTCCCTGTCATTGGCTTGCTGATCAATATGATCTTTGGTCACAGGTTCAGTGAGACAGTGATCGGCATAGTCGCGAGTCTGGCATCGGGCGCGGCATTCGTTGTCAGCGTGCTGTTGGCTTGGTCGGTTGCAGCAGGCGGCGGGGAAGCAATGAGCGTGCCTTTTGCGCAATGGATCCACATTGGCGCACTCAACCTCGATTGGACCTTCCGCGTCGACTCATTATCCGCGACCATGATGCTGGTCGTTTCCGGTGTCGGGACGCTCATCCACATCTATGCCATCGGATATATGCACGAGGACGTCCGCTTCAAAAATGACGTGGGGCGGTTCCAGCGTTTCTTCATTTTTCTCAACCTGTTCATTGCCGCCATGATGATCCTTGTCAGCGGCGACTCCTACATGATGCTCTTCGTCGGTTGGGAAGGCGTGGGACTTTGTTCCTTCCTGCTGATCGGCTTCTGGTACGAGATGGATACGCTCGGACGTTCTTCGTGGGCAAATTCGAACGCTGCGAAGAAAGCCTTCATCGTCAACCGCGTTGGCGACTTTGGTTTTCTGATCGCGGGCTTCATCATGTTCTATGCCTTCGGCAGTTTCCAATTCGATGAAGTCTTCAAACAAGTTCACAATATTGCTCCGGCAACGATCGTTGCGATTACGCTCTTTATGCTGGTCGGCGTAGCAGGTAAATCGGCACAACTTCCGCTGTACGTCTGGCTTCCAGATGCGATGGCAGGTCCAACGCCGGTTTCGGCGTTGATCCATGCTGCAACAATGGTGACCGCTGGCGTGTATTTGGTCACACGTTCGGCGCCGTTATATTCAGCAGTTCCTCAAGCTCAAAATATTGTTGCAATGGTTGGCGCCGTCACAGCGCTCTTTGCCGCGACAATTGCTGCCGGTCAATATGACATTAAAAAAGTTTTAGCTTACTCTACCATTTCGCAACTGGGTTTCATGGTTGCTGCGGTGGGGATGGGCGCGTATGTCGCTGGCATGTTCCATCTCATTACACATGCCTTCTTCAAGGCTTTGCTCTTCCTTTCCGCTGGCTCGGTCATTCTCGGCATGGAACGTGGACATCACCATCTTGCTCACGCGCATGGTCATGATGACCATAAAACGAAACAAAAGTTCAAAAAGGGGAAGCATGCTGAAAGCAAAGAAGAACATCACGAAGAAGAACATGGTGAAGTCTTTGATCCCGGTGACATGCGCAACATGGGTGGTCTGCGCAAGACCATGCCCGTTACGTTCTGGCTCTATATGATCGGAACGCTCGCGCTTGCGGGTATCTTCCCGTTCGCCGGGTTCTGGTCGAAAGATGAAATTCTTTTGGATGCTGCCAAGGCATATCCGGTAGCCTATTATTTGCTTGCTGTTGCGGCATTCTTTACCGCTTTCTATATGGGACGTCAAATTTGGATGGTCTTTTTCGGTGAGGCTCGGCATGCAGCCGCTGCTCATGCTGAAGAAAGCCCCAGAGTGATGACAGTGCCATTGATGGTCTTGGCGGCGCTCTCTGTGTTGGGCGGCGCTCTCAATCTGCCTGGAGTTCATACTCTGACCAATTGGTTGGAACATACGGTTACTTTGGTTGAACATGAAGGACAGGTCGCGTCCTGGTTGGATGTTTCATGGGGTGGCTTGAACCCGTACGTGGCATTGCTCTCAACTGTCCTTGCCTTGCTTGCCATTTACTTCTCCTGGCTCATCTACGGACGCAATCCGCTCAAGGCGGGGCAGATCGATCCGTTGAAGAAACCGCTCGGCGCGATCTTCACCGGCATGGAAAATAAATGGTATGTGGATGAGATCTATCAAGCCATCATTCTCACACCCTATACCAAAATCTCCTACTTCCTCGCCGATGTTATCGACTGGAAGTTCTGGCATGACTTTGTGCATGAGACCGTCATTGCAGGCACGTATAACTGGATCAGCAACATCGCCCTCAATGATTATGCCGATCAAAAAGGCATTGATGCCTTCGCAAACTGGTTGGGTACCGCTACGCAAAGTTTTTCAGCGACCCTCCGCAAGGTCCAGAATGGATTCGTGCGCTCGTACGCGCTGTCCGTATTGTTGGGTGTGGTCTTTATCATCGGTTATCTGATTTTGAAATAAATTTTCCCTTACATCTTGTCCCTCTCCCACCGGGAGAGGGGTTGGGGTGAGGGCAATGAGGATAGAACATGGAATTTCTTTTGCAACCGCTTACTCTACTGACATTCTTCCCGTTCGTGGGCATCCTGATCTTGTTGTTCATCCCCAGCGATAACAAGACTGCCCTGCGCTGGACAGCCCTCGGCACAGCGTTGGTGACTTTCGGCATTTCCATTTGGGTGCTGACGATGTTCACCGCGTCGAACCCAAGCCTGCAGCTGGTCGCCAAATACGACTGGATCACCGTGGCTGGCTGGAACATCCAATACCATCTCGGTATTGATGGCTTGAGCATTCTGCTGGTCTTGCTCACCGGGTTCCTGACGCCGATCTCGATCCTCTCTACGTGGACCGCTGTGGAAGAGCGTGTCAAAGATTTCATGATCTTCTTCCTCTTGCTGGAAGTGGGCATGCTGGGCGTCTTCCTCGCGCAGGATCTGTTCCTGTTCTACATCTTCTGGGAATTCACGCTCGTGCCGATGTACTTCCTGATCGGCATCTTCGGTGGACCGCGTCGCATCTATGCCGCAGTGAAGTTCTTCCTGTATACGATGGCTGGTTCCATCTTGATGCTGCTAGCCATATTATGGCTTGGCATTTACGGTCAGACCTTCTCCGTTCCCGATCTCATTGCGCAACATAATATTCCTGTGAACATTCAATGGTGGCTCTTCCTGGCATTCACTGCCGCATTCGCCATCAAAGTCCCGATGTGGCCCCTACACTCGTGGTTGCCCGATGCCCACGTAGAAGCGCCGACTGCTGGCTCTGTGATCCTGGCGGGTGTTTTGCTGAAGATGGGTACCTACGGCTTCCTGCGCTTCAACCTGCCCATGTTCCCTGAAGCCGCAGTCAAAGCAGCCCCGTGGATCGCCCTCTTCGCAACGATCGGTATCATTTATGGTGCGGCAGTCTCGTATGCGCAAGCGGATGTTAAGAAACTGGTTGCTTATTCCTCTGTCAGCCACTTGGGCTTTGTCATGCTGGGCTTGTTCGCGATGAATAAAGAGGGCATTGCCGGTGCGATCCTTCAAATGATCAACCACGGTCTCAGCACGGGCGCCTTGTTCTTGCTCGTCGGTATGATCTACGAACAGACCCACACGCGTGAGATCAAAGTCTACGGCGGTTTGTGGAAGATCACTCCGATCTTCGGTTCGATCATGCTCATCGTCTCGCTCTCCTCGATGGGACTCCCCGGTCTCAACGGCTTTGTGGGTGAGTTCACCATTTTGCTCGGCGCGTTCGGTTCAAAAGCCATCGGCAATGCCTGGTTTGCGGCGATCTCTGCGCTCGGCGTCATCATGGCGGCTGTCTATATCCTATACATGTTCCAGAAAATGTTCCTTGGGCCCGAAGGCTCGATCGTGGAAGAGATGAAGAAGCACGGACACGCCCTGCGCGATCTCAATGCCCGCGAACTCATCACCATCATCCCTCTTCTCATCTTCATTTTCTGGATCGGTCTGTATCCCGCGCCGTTTTTCAACTTGATGGCGCCCGCAGTTAGCAACCTCGTGGCGATGTTACCCATTCCCTAAAGCGATCAGCGTTTGGCTTTTAGCTAACTGCTAATTGCTAATCGCTAAAAGCTGAAAGCAATTTATGAATCAACTCGACTTCCAAACTATTCTCCCTTACACCATTCTCACCGCCTGGGCATGTGTGCTGTTACTTGTCGATCTCTTCATCCCGAAGGACCGCAAAGGCATCACGGCATTGCTTGCAGCGTTGGGGCTGGCGATCACACTTGGTTTTACCCTCGCGCAAGTCGGCACAGAGCGCTCGGCTTTCAACAACATGGTCGTGCTCGATGGCTTCTCGACCTTCATCAACGCCCTCCTGCTCATTAGTGGTTTGCTCGGTGTTGCGCTCGCCTATGGGTATGTCAAACGTATGGGCATCGAACGCGGCGAATATTACACCCTCCTGCTCTTCAGCGTCACCGGCATGATGCTCATGGCGCAAGCCACTGACTTGATCATGGTCTTCCTTGCACTCGAACTCCTGTCCATCCCATTGTATGTGCTGGCTGCATTTGCACATCCCAAACCCGAATCAGAAGAAGCCGGACTTAAATACTTCCTGCTCGGCGCTTTCTCAACTGGATTCGTCGTCTACGGGATCGCCCTCATCTTCGGCGCGACTGGTTCAACAAGCCTCGCTGCCATCGTTGCATCCGCTTCATCCACAAGCTCGGGCCTGCTCCTGACCATTGGCGCTGCTCTCCTCCTGATCGGATTTGGCTTCAAGGTCGCAGCCGTGCCCTTCCACATGTGGACGCCCGACGTCTATCAAGGTGCGCCCACTGCAGTGACTGCCTTCATGTCCTCCGGCGCCAAGATCGCAGGTTTCGCCGCTTTGCTGCGTGTGTTTGCCACCGCGTTCCCCTCCATCGCAACCGACATGACCGGTGTGCTCTGGGCTTTAGCGGCATTGACCATGATCGTCGGCAACGTCATCGCCGTCTCCCAAACCGACATCAAACGCTTGCTGGCGTATTCCAGCATTGCGCACGCGGGCTACATCCTGATGGCGTTCGTGCCGTATGGCAACCCTGATGTGCGGAATGTCTCCATCGCGGCGGGACTCTTCTACCTCGTCACCTACGCCATCACCAACTTCGGCGCGTGGGGTGTCGTGATCGCACTCGAAAAATCCGAAGGCCGGGGACTTGCGATTGCAGATTACGCCGGGCTTGGAAAGAAACATCCCGCCCTCGCCGCCGCCATGACTGTCTTCATCCTTTCCCTCATCGGCTTCCCCCCGACGCTCGGCATGGTCGGTAAGTTCTACCTCTTCCGCGCTGTGCTCTCCGGCGGCTTTACCGGACTCGCCATTATTGGCGTCGTGACATCCCTCATCTCCGCATTTTATTATTTGCGTGTGGTCGTCAACATGTACATGCGCGAAGGCGACCCTGTTACCGAAAGCGAGACCTGGCTCAATCTATCCACTGGCGTAACTGCCGTGCTGACTGTTGCTTTGAGCCTCGTGCCTGGATTTTTATTCGCTTGGGCAAGTGCAGCGGTGTTGAAGTTGTTCTAGGGGAAGTTTATTTTCGTGCAAAAGAGACGGCACTGCCGTCTCTTTTTATTTTTAAATGATTTGCCTGTTATTCAGAATAAAGATGAGTCCGGTTGTTGTTCGATCGCTTTGCGACATACAGTGCCTGATCGGCCTGGTTGAGCAGTTCATTCAAACTGCTGACCGGTCTGCCGTTCTCGTTTGGAAAATCCGCTACTCCAATACTCAATTCCATTTTAAATCCCATCCCTGTTTCAGCGTGGACAGTATGTTTCAGAAATTTTTCGTGGATCCTTTTGCCTACGATCAAAGCCTTGGCGCCATTCGTCTCAGGTAGGACTACGGCAAATTCATCACCACCATAGCGGCCCGCGATCTCGGTCGTGCGCAGAACAGCCTGAAGCAGGTTTGCAACGGTGATCAACGCCTGGTCTCCGGCGGCGTGCCCAAACTGATCGTTGATCTGTTTGAAATGGTCCACATCCATCATCAGCACTGAAATGGGATGGTTGTAGCGCGTGGCTCGTTTCCATTCCTGTTCTGCCAGTGTCAGGAAATGCCTGCGATTGAATAGATTGGTCAACGGGTCGCGGGTTGCCAGGTTCTCCAGGATCGCATGGGTGCGTTTGTGTTCATCGATCTCCTGTTGTAGTTTGGCGTTTTGCAGGCGTTGGATCTCCGCATCGCGTTGCGAATTTTCTATTTGATGGGATATCTTGAGTGCCACAATCTGCTTGGCTGCGTTCTCACCAACGACGCTGTCTTTCAAGTTCTGCGACACCTTGTAATGGCTCAGTGCTTTTTTGAATTTTCCCTGTCTTTCATATAATTCAGATAGTAATTGATGACAGCGGGATTGTTCATGCCGGGTTTCCATCTTGGTTGAGATCGTCACCGCCTCCAGGAGTTGACGCTCAGCGCGCTCCAGGTCATTCTGCGCCAGATAGACTTCACCCAGGTCCACAAGGATATACATATAGCCAATATCGGGGCCGTGCTTATTGACGAGCTCTAATCCCTCCAGCAGTTTCTTTTTTGCCTGGGTATGGTTGCCCATTGCTAAATAGATCTCACCCATCGTCCCGTGAATGTTGATCTGCTCCCTTTTGAGCGGTCCCCGTTTTACCAGTTGTAAACTCCTTTTGCTGGTATCCAGCGCGGAGGTATAGTCTCCTTCTTCAAGAAATATACAAGCCCAATTATTGAGGATGCGTGATTGACCTTCAATAATATGGAGTTTTTCAAAAATATGCATGGCTTGTTCGTACATTTGGAAGGCTTGAGTCGGATCCTTATAACTGCTGGCGACAAGGTCCAATGCCCAGGCTTCTTTTTCCTGCTGCTCAAGTTCCCGCGCTAAATTCATGGATTTGATCCCAAATTCAAGCGCGGCAGGATAGTTGCTTAGATAGTAATTTGTCCAGCCGAGCGTATACCAGGCATCGACGAGGGTCTTCGAAAGTGGCTGGTTTTCAAGCAACGCCAGTGCCTCCATACAATTGGCCAGAGACGTGTCTAGATTCCCGATCTCACCTGCAAGGAAGGCGCGCGTGATCAGGCTGGCAGCCAGCCCTTTATGATAATTTTGTTCCGAGTAGATTCCGGTTTTAGAAAGCCCCGCAGTTTTTTCGCTTAGGGCTTGGGAACGTTTGGGTTGGCGGATGCGCAACTTCCAGGCCAGAACATTCAGCGCGTCAATTTCATCTTCAGTGCGCAGACTGTTGGCTGTATTTTTAGGGGCCTGTTTGGTTCTGGGTTTGACTTTCAGATTCTGCTTCAGCATTGAAATACCCGATTGGAGCATGTTCTCTTTCAAAGTACTCGAGAAACATTAGTGTAGGTAGAGTATAGCATTAACAACCCCTCGCCGCCTTTTCATAATGGTTAGATATTTACGAAAAAGCTATGTTGTTCGAATTGACAATCTCTGGGAATTACAACGGGACTGTGTTAACCACAGTCCCGTTGTTCGTAAAATTTTTTTGACTTATTCTGCAAATCCGTTCGGATGTTTAACATGCCATGCCCATGCCATTTCGATGATCTGGCGCAGATCCGGATAGCGTGGTTCCCAGCCAAGTTCTTCCATGATCTTATCGCTGCTGGCGATCAAGGTGGCGGGTGTCAACCGCTGCAGGGATTTGGTGCCCGGTGATTTTGCGGGCAGTTTCGATGACCTCCGCAGTGGATCTGCAGAACATGTGGAAGATCGCGTAATGGATACGGATACATAAATTTTACTCGATGGATGTCCATCCGCGTCTCGCCAACTCGTAACCTGTTCCTCATCCCGGGCTTTTTCTTCAACTGGATGTGTGTCTTGGTGGGGTATTTAATGAATGCCGATTCTCGTGAGCCTTGCTATAATAGCAGAATACTTTTGTATTGGAGGTCGCCATGCCACACCCGCTTGCTGGTCAACCCGCTCCACGTGAACTTTTGACGAACATCCCGCGCCTCGTATCTGCCTATTACACCGAACACCCAAATATGGATGAAACCACACAGCAAGTTGCATTTGGCACGTCGGGTCATCGCGGTAGATCTACACAAGGTAGTTTCAACGAAGACCATATTCTGGCCGTGTGTCAGGCACTTGTTGAATATCGCCAGCAGAACAACATCACGGGACCGTTGTTCATCGGCAAGGACACACATGCCCTTTCTGAACCAGCGGAGATAACCTCCATCGAAGTATTAGCAGGCAATGGGATCGAGATCCGCATTGCAGATGGATACATCCCCACACCGGTAGTCTCGCATGCCATCCTCACCTACAATCGCGGGCGCACCAGCGGACTTGCCGACGGCGTAGTCATCACACCCTCGCACAATCCGCCTGCCGACGGCGGCTTCAAATACAACCCGCCCAGCGGCGGACCTGCGGGACCGGAGATCACTAACGTCGTGCAGAATCGTGCCAATGAGATTCTGCATGATGGTCTCAAAGCCGTGAAGCGCCTGCCGTTCAAACGCGCCCTCGCTGCCAGCACTACGCAGCAGCACGAATTTGTTTTGCCTTACATTCGTGATCTGAGCAATGTTATTGAAATGGATAAACTTGGTGGACTGCGTATTGGCGTTGACCCGATGGGTGGCGCGGCTGTGAACATGTGGGACATCATTGCAGAGATTCATAAACTCAACATCACAGTGGTCAATCGCGCAGTGGACCCGACCTTCTCGTTCATGACCCTGGATCACGACGGCAAGATCCGCATGGACTGTTCTTCGCCTTACGCGATGGCAAGCCTCATCCGCTTGAAGGATGATTTCGAGATCGCCTTCGGTAACGACCCGGATGTAGACCGTCACGGGATCGTCACACCCTCGTCCGGGCTGCTGAACCCGAATCACTTCCTCGCTGTAGCGATCAATTATTTATTCCAGAGCCGCTCCGGCTGGCGTGCGGATGCGCAGATCGGTAAGACGCTCGTCTCCTCTTCGATGATCGATCGTGTGGCGAAGTCGCTGGGTCGCACGTTGAACGAAGTCCCCGTAGGATTCAAATGGTTCGTGGATGGACTCGTGGACGGCACGTTCGGTTTCGGCGGCGAGGAAAGTGCGGGCGCATCCTTCCTGCGCAAAGACGGTATGGTGTGGACCACCGATAAGGACGGCATCATCATGGACTTGCTCGCGGCGGAGATCACTGCGTTGACCGGGCGTGACCCGGGTTTGCATTATCAAGACCTCGCGGCGAAGTTCGGCGCGCCGGTCTACCAACGCATTGACGCCAAAGCCAACCCAGCACAAAAGAACGTACTGAAGAATCTCGCACCTGATGATGTGAAAGCGGAAATGCTCGCCGGAGAAAAGATCATCGCCCGCCTTACAAATGCCCCAGGGAATGGCGCTGCGATCGGCGGCTTGAAGGTTGTCACCGAGAACGGTTGGTTCGCGGCGCGTCCATCTGGGACGGAGGACGTGTACAAGATCTACGCCGAAAGTTTTGTGGATGAAGCGCACTTGCAGCGCATCTTCGCTGAAGCGCAGGAGATCGTCAGCGCGGCTTTCAAAGCGGCTGGGGTGTAAAGCCCGTTCGAGGATTATGAATCACAATGGGACTGCGGCTGCCGCAGTCCCATTGTGTTTTTGCATCATAAATTGCTTTCTTCCAGAAAGGTAGAAACAACGCTCTTTCTTCCGGGAGCAGCCGCCGGGGTTGCATGGACTTGGTATCAACAAACAAACCTCTTTGATTCCCCTCCGCCACAAGGACTTGTTGACCGTTGTAAAAGCGGAATTGTATGATGCCGGTGGTGTTACGCAGTTCAGACAGCCAAACTTCCACATGGGCACGATCGCCCAAGTACAAAGGGACTTTATAAGTGATGTGGGTCTCTACCAACAATGGAGCAAAACTTTGCTTGAAAATTTCAGCAGTGACCATGCCAGCCGCTTCCAATAGCTTGGTGCGCCCGATCTCCATCCATTGAATGTACACGCCGTTGTTGACATGCCCAAGAAAATCAATCTGGAAGGTGTGGATTTCCTGGTCAAAGATTATTTTTTGCATAATTGCCTCTAAAAGTGGATCGGGATTTTTTGTAAGCTGGGATTATACGCCTGCTCTTCAAAGTCGAATCAAAAACGGGACTGCGCTTCACCCACAGTCCCGTTTTGTTATCGCCATGTCACTCCGAGCGGAGCGAAGAGTCTTGGACAATAACGATGGAGACTCCTTGCTGACGCGAAACATCCATCACCCTACCATCTCCTCGCGAAGCACCCTGATGAGGGCAGCGGGAGAGGGGGGACTCGTCCCAACAAAAAGACGTCAGAATCGGGGTGAGGGAGAAACCACCACTGCGCTTTACCCACAGTCCCGTTTTGATTCATAAGGTAATTACCTGTGCTTATTACAGTGAAATGTTTGCATTACTCTGATGGTGCAGTGCCACTTTGCAGATTTCCTCGATATGCCGTAAGTCAGTTCCACAGCATCCACCTAGTACATTGAGATTCTTCAATCTTTTTAAAAGTGCATTGTAGTCTTCGGCTAACTCAATAGGGTTACCATCATCCAGTTCAATACTGAAATCAAGGTCGGCGTGACTCTTCCTGGAAGCATTGGCTCGGATGCCATGAATCCGTTCGAGCCATGGTTCACCGCCATCCAGGATATTTGTGAAATGAGACGGATGCGCGCAGTTGATCATATAATAGGCGGGACTGTGCCCTGTCGCATTATCCGTCTGATGGATTGCGTCTTTGAGGGTTTGTCCCGTTGGCAATTTTCCATCCGTCTCGACTGTAAACGAGATGACGGATGGCATACCGAAAGATTTGGCGGCTTCCGTAATCCCAATGGCTTCTTCGACATAGTTCATCGTTATGGCAGTGACCATATCTGCCTCGGTCTGGCTGAACGTACCAATTTGGACAGTGTGATATTCCTGCGCTTCCTTTGCAGACATCAAATTGCTTGGATTGTATCCATCCCCACGCGGACCAAGACATCCGCTAATCACGATCCTGGTCTTTTCATTTTCGTATTCACCGCGAATCTCGCTGAGTAACTCAACTGCCTTGCGATTGATGTCCGCTAGGGCAGTTTCAGAATAGCCAAGATTTCTGCCCCATTCGGGATTTGAACGCCAGGTGGCGGTTTCAAAAACGAGACCGACTTCGTAATCGCGGGCAAGCGCGGCATATCGATGGAAATATTTACGAAGCGCTTCAGAGCCATTCTCATTTGCCAGTAAAACAAAAGCGGCGAAGCTGGGTAAATCCAACTTGTCATGGAAGATAAGGTCGGTTTCGATGCCGCCATCCGTGATGAAGATATTGTAGGATAACTGTGGGAGCGCATTGCGATATTTTGCCATATCAGACCTCCTTTGAACGGCAAAGGAAAACGATGATCAAATTATACCTATATAGTCCAGTTTATCAAGAGCGAACGATGGCAACTGAAAATCTGCACAACATCTGAGGGAGCGTTCGTTGCGATTAGAGAGTCTCCGACTACAACGATGAAGACTGATTGTTTGCGCAAAGCAACCCTCACCCTGCCCTCTTCCAGCGGGAGAGGGGGACTCGTCCCGACGAAAAGCTGTCAGAATCGGGATGAGGGATGCTACGCAATCAAAAACGGGACTGCGCTTCACCCACAGTCCCGTCTTATTATCGCCATGTCACTCTCCCGAAGGACACACCGTACCTGCGTTCGGTGCAGGTGTCGGGACGATGTGAGCGGAGAGAAGAGTCTCGGACAATAACGATGGAGACTCCTTGCTGGTGCAAAGCACCCCTCACCCTGCCCTCTCCCAGCGGGAGAGGGGGGACTTGTCCTGACGAAAAGCTGTCAGAATTGGGGTGAGGGAGAATCCACCACTGCTCTTCACTCACAGTCCCGTTTTGGTTGGTCGCGTCTTAAGACCTGACAGTTTTCAGCGTGACCCGAGTCAACCACAACCCTCGCATGGACAATGACTCGAGTCGGGCGTGGTTCTATGAAAACCTGTCAGGTCTGTGTGGACTCGTCCCGACGAAAAGCCGTCAGAATCGGGGTGAGGGAGAAACCACCACTGCCCGTCACCCACAGCCCTGTTTTTGTTGGTCAAATTAAATTAAGACTACATGTCATTTTCAAGTAGGTCAGCCCAGCTTATATTTATTTTTGTCTCACCAGGTGGCGCTTTGATAGCTTGAGAACTTTTGGGCTTTCCGTTCTTCCAAAATCGTGGAACTAAGCGCTCGTGGGCAAGAGTTAGACTCCAAGATATATCTTTGCTAACTGTGATTTCTTGACTTTCGTTCTTGATTATCGGTGTGAGTGCCGCGGCACAAAGCATCCCACGAACATAAACAATATGTGTCATAACACTTGCCGCTAAATCCGCCTCGTTATCGCGAAGAGGGTCAGTGATGGCAAAATGAGCGGCGACCTTATTGCGATAATTCAACAACCTTGGCATTACTTTCCTAACGTATTTCTTCGAAGAGTCAGTGTCACGAGTGGCAAGCCAGCCAACTAACTGAGCATAATTGCAAGCAGACACTGCATACCATTGGAAGGCACAGGATAATAAGCCAAATGGTTTATCTTCAAGAATTCCTCCAGCAATAGCGAGTTGAACATCATTTTTTGCCGCTTTTCTTCTCAAGTCCATTTCTATCTTTGCCACTTCCTGATGAATCCAAAATAAGCCTTCGCCAAGACGGGCAAGTGCCATACGTGCATCGAAGTGTTTTTCAATTTCGCTATCGGAAAGTTCAAGTTTGTCGATGAAATCAAGGATCAAAGTTTATCTCCCTTGGAAAATTCCATTGTTTAATATTGTATTGTCTTTAACGATAAACAATCTGATTATACAACTGTAGGTTCAGTGTAATTTAGGGAAATCTCTCCCCAAATCCGCCATTGACGCGAATCGAATCCTCATAAATGATTTTCGTTGTTGAGTGAGAAAAACCCTCACCCTGCCCTCTCCCAGCGGGAGAGGGGGACTCGTCCCGACGAAAAGCTGTCAGAATTGGGGTGAGGGAGAATCCACCACTCCGCTTCACCCACAGTCCCGTTTTGGTTAGTCGCGTCTTAAGACCTGACAGGTTTCATCGTGACCCGAGTCAACCACAACCCTCGCATGGACAATGACTCGACTCGGGCATGGTTCTATGAAAACCTGTCAGGTCTGTGTGAACTCGTCCCGACGAAAAGCCGTCAGAATCGGGGTGAGGGAGAAACCACCACTGCGCTTCATCCACAGTCCCGCTTTTGTTGCTGATGGAATCGCCGTACCGCTACGGCCCCCAGTCAACCGTGATTTCGTTGGTGTCTGTGTGTGTTACCTGTTGGAGATCGGTCCCGTCAGGCAGGCTTGTGTAGAGTTCCGCATGATACGTTCCCGTGTCTGCGGAAAAGACCAGTCGGGTGCCATCTGGAGACCAGGTGGCACCAAACAGGAAGAAGCCATCACGAGCGATCTGGTGCAAAACTGTGCCGTCCATGTTGATCACTACGAGAACTCCGTTCGTGGAGCTCACGACAGAGAGACCATTGGGTGCGAATTGTCCCGCGCCTTCCATTTGACCGTCGTAAAAGAGTCGCGGCTCGCCGCCGTTCGCGTCGACGAGCATCAAAGGACCGGGACCCTCATCGCCTGAGGCACGTTTGAAGATGAACTGCATCCCATCAGGTGAATAATCGCCCGGGAAATCAGTCTTGCCAGCGGGTTGGGTGGTGAGCCGTTGCAGGTTCCCACCATCGGATGCATCGACAGCGTAAATACCATTCCGCGAAGAATCCGATTCGTCCCACCCAGTGCACGCGAGGCGGGTATCATCGGGAGACCAATTTGTGCATGGCAGGTTGAGAGTTGTATCAGATATGGATAGTACGCGAAGGATGCTCCCATCTGCTGCGATGATTGCTGTGCCGACTCTTCCGTCCTCGAGGAGTGTAGGTACAGCGATTTCCTTTCCAGACTTCGACCAAGTCCCGCCGCCCTCGGTCCAAGGCATTGGAACTGTTGTCTCGCCGCTGCCGTCAGGTTTACTGATAAACATTCCTGTAAACGTGTGCGTGTCTTCGGTAAATCGCGAGAATAGGAGTCGACCCTTAAGAGGTGAACCTGATGAGCTCTCGGTCAGCGCAGGGATCGCCGTCGGCGCAGGTGTAGAAGCGGGAGCACAAGCGTTTACGAAAACTGTTAGAAATACAAACACAAGCAAAATTGATCCCAATGATTTTCTTCTCATAGCCTTATCTCCTTATTTATTTGATTTATTTAGATTGAGCTTAATAATAGTTTATATACGGTAAGCTGTAACCCCCCAATTCGGAGTCTTTTGCAACCATATAGCTGGACAATTCTGTTGAGCGGAATCATACGCCCACTGTTCAAAACAGAATCAAAAACGGGACTGTGCATTATCCACAGTCCCGTTTTCGCTATCATCATGTCACTCTCCCGAAGGACATCGGGACTATGTGAGCGGAGCGAAGAGTCTTGGACAATAACGAAGGAGACTCCTTGCTGGCGCAAAACCACCATCACCCTGCCCTTCGCGAAGCATCCCCGAAGGGGGCTCCCAGCGGGAGAGGGGACTCGTCCCGACGAAAAGCCGTCAGAATCGGGGTGAGGGAGAAACCGCCACTACGCATCACCCACAGTCCCGTTTTGTTATTCCCATGTCACTCTCCCGAAGGACATCGGGACGATGTGAGCGGAGCGAAGAGTCTCGGACAATAACGATGGAGACTCCTTGCTGGTGCAAAGCAACCCTCACCCTGCCCTCTCCCAGCGGGAGAGGGGGACTCGTCCTGACGAAAAGCTGTCAGAATTGGGGTGAGGGAGAATCCACCACTCCGATTCACCCACAGTCCCGTTTTGGTTGGTCGCGTCTTAAGACCTGACAGGTTTCAGCGTGACCCGAGTCAACCACAACCCTCGCATGGACAATGACTCGAGTCGGGCATGGTTCTATGAAAACCTGTCAGGTCTGCGTGGACTCGTCCCGACGAAAAGTCGTCAGAATCGGGGTGAGGGAGGAATCAAAAACGGAGCTGCGCTTCATCCCGCAGTCCCGTTTTTGATTCCTATAAGCCAGCTTCTTTGCGATGCTTATCAAGTGCTTTCTTGTTTGGGCGTAAATGTTTGTTGTTAGGCAATAAAAGCGAAGACCTGTTAAGTACAGAATAACTTGTATTTTCAAGTGAGGGAGAAATAATAACAGTCATATTACTGCTGTTTACTGCAATCAAATGTAGGTCGAAAAGAACATGGATGTCTGCCCGCAGTAACAAGCCATTTGTTACATGGTTTGTGTTTGGTCCAAGATATTGAATAATATGTGCGGCTTCTAATGCATCAACTGCATTGTAGCCAGTAATAGCACATTGACTGTTATATGCTTGAATTAATTCTTGTCGAAATTGTGGTTGTCCTTGTCTTCTAACAATTGATGCCATAACTCGTTTTCTGGCGTCCTTCAAATTACGAGGGTTAAAAACTTTCTTCGCTAGGCTATTCTGTTCTTGTGAAATCAATTCTCTGAAGATGCTTTCAGGGGGAATGTCTTTCCAAATAGAGTGCCCAGGATTTTTTGAGATGACAAGATGATATAAAGCTTCACCTTGTTGCTGAGTTAATGGCATTACTGTTTGAGTAGGTCCGATTTTGAGGAATGATGCCTGATGTGTTAGAGAGTGTTTGCGTAATTCTTCAATTCGCACAGGATTACCGAAAACATTTGTAAGATACCTGACTTCAAAACGAATATCTCCTTCTTTGTTTTTCTCTTTTGCAAATTTGCCTAATTCACCAAATCCAATTATTGCCTTTATAGGGGAAGATGCCCAAAAGAAAAGACGGTCGCCATTATGCCATTCTTTTGGCGGGCGAGCTGTTCTCCAATTACCATCTCTATTGGGAATAAGCATTTCGTCGAATTTATTTTCGGTAGGTCTTCCTCTTATTATCCAGTAATTCATAGTGTGTCTCCATTGGGCATAAGTAGTCAAGGGATTAAAATATAACTATTGTGTTGATCTGATTATAAGCCTACCTGCTAGGAGAGCGATAAATGCAAAGAGATATTGCGGGAAGAAAACGCATCCTCAAAACCGAATCAACCCTCGGCTGAGTCCGAGGCGATGTGGGTCAAGAAAAAAACATCAAGCGTAAAAAATGCCTCCGCAGTCTTTCATCTATTTCCAAATATGTCCGTAGCCGTATTCGCCTTCGAGCAGTTGCCCCTCAGCGAAGCGACTAAATCGAAACGGCGTGATATCCACGGTTTTGGGTTTGCCATCGAGAATCAATTCGATGAGGCTGGCGCCCGCGGCGGGGGAGGTCTTGAAGCCCGTGCCGCTCAGCCCGCAGGCGAGGTAGAAACCGTCGAGCCCCGAGGCGCTGTAGATGGCGCGCTGGTCGGGGGTGATGCCGTCGCGCCCCACGTGGATGGAGTGCAAGCCGCTCTCTTCGATCTTGGGAATGCGCCTGACCAGGCTGTCGATGAGTTTCTCGACGAACGTGGGCGTGGGCGTTTGGTCTTCGGCATCGGGCGCTTCGCCGCGCAGGCTTTCGTCCTCGCCCGCGGCAAGGATCAGCGCACTGCCCTCGGGGCGGAAGTAGCAGTTGATGGTGTCGTCGATCACCGCGGGGATTTCCCCAAGCGACGGCGGACGGTGAAGGAAGGCGACATCGTGAGTCCACGTCTCAAGCGGGATTTCGATGCCTGCGAGGCTCGCGACATGCTTTGCCCACGGACCCGCGGCATTGACAACGATCGGGCTGGCGAGGTCGCCCTGAGTTGTTCCCACGCCGATAACTTTTCCGCCCGCCGTGTCCCGTTCGCTTCGTGAGAGAGGGGAATGTGGCGAACGGGACGTGTGGACGGCTGTCACTTCGCAATTTTGAATCAGCTTCGCCCCGTTGCGTTTGGCTGATTCAAGAAACGAGTTGGTCGTGAGCGTCGCATCGGCGTAGCCTGAGTCAGGTTCGTACGCGGCGAAGTCGAACTGGTCGGTGATGAAATCAGGGATGAGTTTTTTCACGTCGGCGGCAGAGATAACCGAGGTGTTGATGCCGATGCGCTGCTGGTTGGCAACGTTACCGCGCAATTTATCTTCATGCTCGCGCTTGGCGATTTGCATGAAGCCTGTTTGCATGAATCCACATTCGCCACCGACGCGTTCTTTCCAATTGTTGAAGTAGTGTTTGTAACTGGCGAAGGTCAGTTCAGATTCGGCGGCGAGGTCGTAGTGCATACGGACGAGTCCGCTCGAGTGACCTGTCGCGCCTGAAGCAGTCACCTTGCGTTCGAGCACCGCGACTTT
>JBDTWO010000057.1:0-24933 GCA_040006635.1 Chloroflexota bacterium | reverse complement strand
GAGCGCATCCGCAAAATGGTGGATGCCTTCAACATTCCGCGCCTTGAAATGGAAGGCTTCGAAGCGGACGATGTGTTAGGTTCCGTGGCACGCATCGCCGCCGAACAAGGACTCGGTGTCAAGATCATCACCGGTGATCGCGACCTGCTCCAACTCGTGGACAAGCGCACCGTCGTCTATCTCGCGGGTGACGATAAAAATTTCATCACCGATGAAGATGTCGTCAAAAAACTCGGCGTGCTTCCCAAGCATGTGGTGGATTACAAAGCCCTTGTCGGCGATAAGTCCGACAACATCCCCGGTGTCGCGGGTGTCGGCGAAAAGACTGCGATTGCGCTCATCGAAAAATATCAATCGCTCGATAACATTTACGCCCACATCGACGAGATCGAAAATCGTTGGAAGACTAAACTCGAAGCCAACAAAGCCAACGCCTATCTCAGTCGCGACCTCGCGCAGATCAAGACTGATCTCAAGATCAAACTGGATTTGGAACACGCCAAAGCACACGAACTGGACATCCCCGCCATCACCGCCTTCTTCACCGAGATGGAATTCCGTACGCTTCTCAAAACCCTTGAAAAGGTCACTGGTCAATCAGCATCATCTACGCTGACAACTAATACTGCTCCCGCGAAGCCGGGATCATCCGGACAAATGTCCATGTTCGTGAACGAACCGCAGGTGATTTACACACCCAAAACCGATTCAAACATCAAGGTCAATATTGTTGACTCAGACAAAAAACTAGATGACCTCGTCAAAGCCTTGAACAAAGCCAAAGTCATTTCATTCGACACCGAAACCACCTCCACCGAAGAAATGCAAGCGGACATTGTTGGCATCTCGCTGGCTGTCAAAGAGGGCGAGGGCTATTACATCCCAATTGGTCACATCGCTGGCAACAACCTTCCGCTCAAACAAGTCATCGATGCACTCACAGAGCCGATGACGGATCCCAAAATCGGCAAGGTCGCGCATAACGCCAAATACGATTACATCATTTTGGCAAAAGCTGGGTTGATAGTCTCACCGCTGACGTTCGATACCATGCTCGCTGAATTTATCATCGACCCATCTTCCCGTAACCTCGGACTCAAAAATCTCGCCTTCGTCAAACTCGGCGAAGAGATGACGCACATCGAAGAATTGATCGGCAAAGGCAAAAAACAGATCAGCATGGCGGAGGTGGCGATCGAGTCCGTGGCGCCGTATGCGATCGCTGATGCCGAGACGACATTACGTCTCATGCCCATCGCCGAGAAGGAACTCAAACGTGTGAACGGTGAAAAGCTTTTACAAGAAATCGACTTACCCCTCACGCCTGTCCTTGCGGCTATGGAGATGACCGGCATCATGCTCGATTTGCCTTTCTTCGAGCAGATGTCCAAAGAGTTATCGAAGCGTTTGGGCGAGATTGAAAAGCAAGTATATGAGATGGTTGGCAAACCCTTCAACATTAACTCCACGCAGCAGCTTTCCGATGTGTTATTCAAAACGCTCGGCTTGGAACCGCCCGATAAAAACAACAAAACCGCCAGCGGACATTACTCCACCGCCGCAGGTGTGCTCGATGAATTAAGTGGCAAACATCCCGTAGTGGATTTGGTTTTGGAACAGCGCGAACTCTCGAAGTTAAAGTCCACTTATGTAGATGCCCTGCCGCCCGCTGTCGATACAAACGGACGCGTGCATACATCCTATTCCCAGATTGGCGCAGTGACGGGACGTCTCTCCTCGAATAATCCGAATCTACAAAACATTCCCATCCGCACCGAAACGGGACGTAAAGTCCGCAATGGGTTCATCGCGGGCAAGGGCAACGTGTTGCTCTCGGTAGATTACTCACAGATCGAATTACGTATCGTGGCGCATATGGCTCAGGACGAGGGCATGTTGGCGGCATTCCGCGCGGATGAAGATATCCACTCCACGACGGCCGGAGCAATTTACGGCGTAGATCCCGAAGCGGTCACCAAAGAGATGCGTCGCCATGCGAAGGCGATCAATTTCGGTCTGATCTATGGCATGTCCGCATTTGGTCTCACGCGTTCTACGGATCTCACGCTCGCCGAAGCTGAGACCTTCGTCAAAACCTATTTCACAAAATTCCCCGGCGTGAAAAAATATCTCGATGGCATTCGCATACAAGCCGCACAACAAGGTTATGTCGAAACACTGTTGGGACGCAAGCGCTATTTCCCGGCACTGCAGAGCAAGCAAAACGTCCAGATCAAGAACCGCGAAGAACGCGAAGCCATCAACGCGCCCATCCAAGGGACTGCGGCAGACATCATGAAGATCGCCATGCTGAAGATTCCAGATGCGCTGGCGAAGGCGGGCTTAAAAGGGAAGATGCTCTTGCAAGTGCACGATGAACTCGTGCTTGAATGTCCCAAAGCGGAATGGAAAGAAACCGCGCGCGTTGTTCAGGAAACAATGGCGAACGCCTACAAACTGGATATCCCCCTCTCCACCGAAGCACGTTACGGTGAGAATTGGGGCGAGATGAAAGTAATCGAAAGTTGAAACTTTTGTAGGGGACAATTGCATTGTCCCTACGATATAATCAGAGAATATATTAGCAATCCATAGGTTTGAAAAAAGAAAACCTCAGCCACCAGTTCCCACGGAAAAGAAAAATCCGCGCAAATCTGTGGCAAAAGCCTGAAGCGCAAGGAAGCATATGTCCGGACGAGAAGATATTTTCCAAAAAGCAATGAATGACGGCCACTCAGCCGCCTGGGACCAGGAATGGAACAAAGCGGCTCTGGCGTATCGCTCTGCCCTGCAAGAGATGCCCGATCACCCCAAAGCCCTGAACAGCCTGGGGCTGGCATTATTCCAACAAGGCAACTACGAAGAGGCGCTTCAGATCTACAAACGCGTTGCGCAGATCACGCCCAATGACCCCTCCCCCCTGGAGAAGCTCGCGCAGCTGCTCGAGCGCACGGGCAACCTCAAAGAAGCCATCGATGCCGCGTTTAAAGCTGCGGAACTCTTCATCAACCAGCGTGATATCGATAAAGCCATCGAGAACTGGGTACGCGTCACTTCGCTTGAACCTGAACATGTCCTTGCCCATTCCCGTCTCGCGCTTGTGCATGAACGCATGGACCACAAACCCCAGGCAGTCGCTGAATATATCGCAGTGGCAAGCCTCGTCCAACGCACCGGCAATGTGGAAAAAACAGCCGAGCTAATCAACAAAGCTCTGCAGATCATGCCCGAAAGCCCCGAAGCCAAACAGGCACAAACCATCCTGCGCTCCGGTCAACTTCTGCCCAAACCAATCCGACCCAAAGGCGGGACGGGACCCATCGCAATGGCGCAAGTTAAAGAACTGGATAAGCCCAAGAAAAAAACCGCTGCAGGTCTGGACCCGGTAGCTGAAGCGCGTCAAAAAGCTTTGACCCGGCTGGCAGAGATTCTCTTCGAATACACCACCGATGATGGCGCCGCCGTCCAGGCACGCCGTGGCATGCAAGCCCTCATGCGCGGCACCGGACAATTAAACCTCCAGCAAAACGAACAGGCAAAAGTTGTCCTGCACCTTGGACAGGCGATCGACCTGCAAAGCAAAGGCAAAGACTCGCAAGCCGCTGAAGAACTTGAACACGCCCTCGAAGCGGGCTTCAATCATCCCGCTTTATATTTCGATTTGGGCATGCTTCGCGCTACCGGTGACCGAGGCGAAACCGCGCTCCGCCATCTGGCGCACGCTGTCAAACACAATGACTTTGGACTCGCCGCCCGTTTACTCATGGGTCAGATCAACCTGAAAATGGGACGTTCACAAGCCGCTTCCATTGAATACCTTGAAGCCCTCAAACTTGCCGATGCCGCCATCGTCCCCGCTGAACATGCCGATGAGATCCTTCAAATGTACGAACCGCTCATCGAAGCCCAAGCCGCCCAAACCGATGAAGTGCCGCTCAAGCGCCTGTGCGATAGTGTCAATTCCATGCTCATGCGCAAAGACTGGCGCGACAATCTTTTCAGAGCCCGCGAGCAAATGCAAAAGCAACAGGAAAACGATATCCTGATGCCCATTGCCGATGTCATCTTGCAGGCACAATCCAGCCAGGTGCTCGAATCCATTAACCTCATCAATCAACTGGCCCGCGTTGGCAAACTCCGTTCCGCCATGGACGAAGCCTTCCACGCGATCGCAGGCGCCCCCACGTACTTACCCCTACATACTTTGATGGGCGACCTGCTCGTGCGCGAAAATCACCCACAGGAAGCCATCGCAAAATATACCGTGATCGCTGCTGCCTACAGTGTGCGCGGCGAGGCTGTCCAAGCCGCCAAAATGTTGCGGCGCGTTGTCCAACTCGCGCCCATGGATATGAGCACACGTTCAAAACTCATCGACCAACTAGTGGCGCGCGGTCAGGTGGATGAAGCCATTCGCGAATACCTTGAGCTCGCTGATATCTACTATCGGCTTGCCGAACTTGATATGGCGCGCAAAACCTTCACCACCGCCCTGCGCTTTGTGCAACAATCCAATGCTGACCGCAAGTGGAACGCAGATATTCTGCGCCGCATGGCTGATATTGACATGCAGCGCTTGGACTGGAAGCAAGCCATCCGCATTTTCGAACAGATCCGCACCCTGCATCCTGAAGATGAAAGTACCCGCAAGAACCTGGTCGACCTCAGTCTGAAAATGGGACAACCCGCCCAAGCCAGCGCCGAGATCGAAAGTTACCTCTCGTATTTGCAATCCATGAATCACAGTAGCCAGGGCGTGCCCTTCATCGAAGACCTGCTCGTCGAGCGGCCCGATGACTCAATCCTGCGCCGCGCGCTTGCCCAGGCATACCAACATGCCGGGCGCATGGAGGATGCAGTTGCGCAACTTGATTCAATTGCCGAATCCCTGCTTGATTTGGGAAAGAAAGAAGAGGCAATGGCCATCGTCAACCAGATCCTCTTGATGAACCCGCCCAACGCAGACCAATATCGGCAGTTGCTGACCCAGCTCCAATCATAGGATGACCAAAATCCCGTCACAATTTCAGTGGCGGGATTTTTTCACTTGCACTTGTCCCGTAGGGAAGGTGCAAGTGTCGCATCACCCTCAAGCTCAACCTGCTTCATCTTAATCAACCTTTTGTTCGCTGATGCTAATTGCGTTCTTGCCGCAGTTGTACTGCGGCAAAGCGTCTGCAGTGCAACTAATGACGAACTTTCAGCACAACCACCTGCTCCATATTAATCAGCCTTTTATTCGCTGATGCTATAATCTCAAAAATCGTGGGGCGGGATGATATCCCGCCTTCCGAATACTGTTCCGTCTGGGAGGGCACATATGCCAAAAACACAAAATACCGCCGTAAGGAAATGGCTCAACATCTTTGCATTCGTGGTGGCATTTCTCGTGGTCTTCGGGGGCTTCGTCCGTCTCACCCGTTCTGGTCTATCCATCGTCGAATGGAATCCCATCAGCGGCTCCATGCCGCCCAGCGGACAGCAAGGCTGGCAGGATGAATTTGCCAAATACCAACAGACGCCCGAATATATCAAAGTCAACTCCAGCATGACTCTGGAACAATATAAATTCATCTTCTACATGGAATGGTTTCACCGCAACATCGCCCGCTTCGCCGGTTTGATCTATGCCATTCCCGTTTTCTATTTTCTATTTACCAAGAAAATCCCCTTCAAGGAATTCGGCATTTATTTCGTCATGGGCTTGCTCTTCATCGCTCAAGCCATCGCGGGTTGGGTCATGGTCGCCAGCGGACTGGTTGACCGTCCCTCTGTCAGCCACTTCAACCTGACACTTCACCTGCTCCTCGCCCTCTCCCTCTTTGGTCTCGCCCTCTGGACCTCACTTGGACACAAATACGGCTTCGCAACCCAGAAAGCCAAATGGTCAACACCCTCCAAACTGGCAGTGACATTCCTTGGAATCCTGATCATCCAAATTTCCTACGGTGGTTTCACAGCGGGACTCAAAGCCGGTCACGTTTCAGATACGTGGCCCCTCATGTTCGGAAAACTCATTCCACCCAATCTATTCAACTCCTTCATTAACATCTTTGAAACCCCGCAGACCATCGTCTTCATCCACCGCTGGTTCGCGTTTGTTGTATTAGCCGCGGTGATCTACGTCTACTACATCGTCCGCAAAACCAACTACCAACCTGACCTGCTCAAAGGTCTAGGATGGTTCATCGCCGCGGTCTCACTGCAGATCATTTTAGGCATCCTCACCATCCTCTCCTACGTCAACATTGTGGTCGCCCTCCTGCACCAAGCCGGAGCCATCGCCCTGTTCGCGCTGGCAATATTTTTTATTCATCGGTTCAGAGCATTGGACGCAAAGAGTTGATCGTAAACTTAATTGTTGAAACGAAAATGCGAAGGTCAAGATAAGCCTTCGCATTTTCGTTTCAACCTTTGATTGTCGCCAAATACACTTGTTACTCTTTCCGCATCTTCGTCCATGTTGCCACGCCGATGAAGCCGAGGAACAATCCGCTCACCGAGGCGCCCCAGGAAAAGAAATTTAAGAAGAATGTGGATGGGATCAGGTAGATGATCATCAAAAAGGGTAGGATCACACCCAATAGCATCAGGACCAAACCCAGGCTGAGCAGGAGGCGGGGATTGTTCATCATGGTTGATATAACCAACAAGCTACAAAATGATCTGGCTCAGGTTCAAAATCTGGCGGGAATTTTTCATCGCACAAACCGGCAATGGCTTTCGCGCACCGTGGATGAAAGCGACAGCCCTTGGGTGGGTTGACCAAACTCGGCGGCTCACCGGGCGGCACTTCCTTGAACGTATCCGCATTGCGCGCATCGGGGTCGGATGTGGCGGCGAGCAAAGCCAATGTGTAAGGATGCAAGGGGTTATCCAATAGATTTCGAGTTGCAGCTTTTTCGATCAGATTGCCCGCATACATCACAAAGATGCGCGCCGAAAAATATTTCACCGTCGAAAGATCATGTGTAATGTAGATCACCGAAAGCCCATGCGACTCTTGCAAGGCGCGCATAAGTTTAAGAATTTCCACGCGCACCGAAGCATCGAGCATCGAAACGGGTTCATCTGCCACGATCAACTTGGGCTCGCGCAGCATCGCGCGCGCGATCACGATGCGCTGCTGCTGTCCGCCGCTCAACATGTGCGGGAACTTTTGCAGAAAATCATCCACCGGATGCATCTTCACTTCAGCCATCACTTGATGAATGCGCGCCAATCGTTCAGCCTTGTCTTTCATACCGCTGATGATCAAAGGCTCTTCCAGGATCTTTTGGATATTCATAAAAGGCGGCAGGGCACCATAGGGATCCTGTTGCACATACCCGATCTTAAAACGATAATACTGTAACGCATTGCCTTTAAGCTCGGAGAAGTTTTCATCATCGAAGATGACATTTCCGCTGGTGGGAACATTCAACCCGAGGATCGTTTTCATTAGACTGGACTTACCGCATCCGCTCTCACCGACAACTGCCACGGTTTCCCCTTCTGCCAGATCAAAGCTGACACCGTCCACCGCCTTGACATAGCCTGCGTGACCGAAGCCAAATCGGCGCAATTCATACCAAACGTGCAGGTCTTTGACAGCCAGCAACGGTTTCAACTCTTTTACTTTTAATTGATCCATGAATGCCTCGCGTATATCGATGATCATGTGGGGTTCCTTCTGGAGTCAGGCGGCTTGCCGCCGAAGCGGGAGCAAGCTCCCGCACTCCAAATTTCTACGCATACAACCAGCATTTAACTTTGCGATTCTCTTTTTGAATCACCGGCGGTTCTTCAGTACACTTCTCCATTCGGAATGGACAACGCGCTGCAAAGCGACAACCTTTAGGGAGATCAATCAAACTCGGCGGCTGACCGGTGATGAACATCGGATCTGAGTCGCTGCGCAGGCGCGGGACACTTGCCATTAGCATTTGGGCGTATGGATGCAAAGGCGCTGGGAAGAAATCTCTGGCATCACCCGTCTCCACAATTTGACCGGCATACATGATCGCGACTTCATCTGCCAGTTCACTCGATGTGGCAATGTCATGGGTGATCAATATAAAGGATGTGCCAAGCTCATGCTTAATACGTTTAAGGACGTTCATGATATTTGCCTGCGTCAGCAAGTCTAATGCCGAAGTGGGCTCATCCAACACGATCAAAGCCGGGGATGTCACCAAAGCCATGGCAATGGCAACACGCTGACGCATACCGCCACTCAACTCAAACGGATAACGGTCCACAAAATCAAGCGGCACACCCACATGCTGGAACATCTTACGCACAAGTCCATAGGCTTCGGCTTTGCCCAGCCCCAAATGGATCATGGCCGGTTCAGCCACCTGCTCCCCCACTTTGATGACCGGGTTCAAGGCGTTCATGGCGGCTTGCGGCACCAGCGACATGCCGACCCAACGCACGTTTTGCCGATACTGTTCGTCATCCAACAACATGATATCTGTTCCCTGAAAAAAGACCTGCCCGTCATATCGATTCACATTTCGTGGTAACAGTCGCAGAAGCGCCTTAGATAATGAGGTTTTGCCACAGCCGGATTCTCCCAAAACGACAACGGCGCGGTTTGTACCCAGCTCAAAATTAACACCATCCACGGCTTGCACGGCACCATGTGTAGTCTTGAAATAAAGTTTGAGGTTTTCGATATTCAACAGTTTTTCCGATGAAGTGTTCATGCGTCTCTCAACTTCGGATTAAAGATGCGATCCAATGCGAAACCAAGCATGGCAAAACCAAGACCGGTCACCATCAGCAAGACCGCCGGTTCCATAACCCAGTAATATAAGCCTTTATACAAGGCGCCGTTTGAACTTGCGTCGTCAATGATCTTGCCCCAGGTTGGCAAAACCGGGTCACCCAACCCTAATACCGCCAGTGAAGCTTCCAGGAATACAAATGCCGGAACCGAGGAGACCAGCCCGGGAATTAATAACGGTATCATGCGCGGAATAAGATAGGTAAAAACAATCCGGCTGTTCGGAGCACCATATGCCCGGGCTGCATCAATGTAGCCCGACTCTTTCAATTGCAAAAAAGTGGAACGGTATACCTTGATGGAACCGGTAAAGATGCTTAGTAGAACCGTAGCACCAAGGATCACCCAGATACTGCGCGAGTAAAATGTACCGATCATGATCAGGATCGAAAGGAACGGCAGCACTAGGTTGATCTCGGTAATGCGCTGAATGACTTCATCCACCCAGCCGCCATACCAGGCTCCCACCGCTGCGATGATCATCGTCAACATGGAGGTACCGAGGGATGCGATCAAGCCGAATGCAAGCGCAACAGGCGTCCCCCACATCAACGGCAGGACAAGATCACGCCGGGCATGGTCGGTTCCGGCAAGGCCGAAGAGCTGTCCGTGAAATACGAACTCGGCTTCCAGGTCTGAGCCTTGCTCAAAGGTCACGCCACTGATCAGGAGTTGATAACGGCCCTTTAATGGCGAACCAGTTTTGGGGTCCTGAAAGAGCGCCTGCATGACCGCTTCACTGGTATCAGACTTGAGACGCTTTTGAAGCTTCTCGTCCTGCGAAAAGCGGAATGTTGTCCGATGGTCAACACCGGTATCGGTAATTCGGATCTTTTTGCCATCGGGTCTGATCCAATATACTGAAACAAAAGGCTGCTTCTCAAGATATTTCGAATCAAAATACAAGATCATTTCTTGTGGATAACCATCGTAGTTGTAATCAAAGGCATAAGTCATATCCACAGTGGCAGTGTTTTGATCGCCTGGCGTTACAGTTCTGTCCATACTGCCATTCGTTGTATTGACCACAAAAGAGACCGGAAGTTTTTTGGTTGTAAAAAGATTGAACCAGGCAGGAGGCGCAAACTTTGGGTTCTGATACCAGACCTCCTCACCGCCCCGCCAGCGTGAAATTGCCACGTTATACGGGATGGCGATCATGGTATACACGGCTGTGAATATCATCAAGAATACAACCAGCAATCCAACAATTGCCGATGGATAGCGCAGGAATTCGCGAAATGAATTTCGGATCGCAAGCATGGTTCCCTACCTCCCACTGCCAACTTTGACCCGTGGGTCTACGAGGGCATATACAAAATCAAGTAGAAATACTGTAATTGCCAGAAGGTAGGCATAAATAATGGTCAAGCCAACGATGACTGGAGTGTCATATAAACCAATTGCACGATAAAACGTACGTCCCAGCCCGGGCCAGAGGAATACGGTTTCGGTAATAATGGCGCCTGTCCATAGGGTGATGATCAGCAGTGCGAAATTGGTGATGATGTTCGGCAGGGTGGGGCGCAAAATATATTTACGCTCCACATCGCGCGGACGCAACCCCTTGGCACGCGCCATGTCAACATAATCTTCGCTTGAATAGATCAGGAAGAAGGTTCGCCAGTTATAGATGCTGAGAAAGATCGAACTGAGTATCAAGGAAGAGGCTGGCAGGATCAAATGCTTCAATACATTCATTGAATAATCGAATATATTATCGGGAGGAGGCGCATCGACCATCCCGCCAAATGGCAATACTTTAAAAATGGCCGCAAAAATAAGGATCAAAAAGATTCCGTAGAACCACGGTGGCGCCGCAGAGGTAGGTGATAGTGCGATAACAAGTTTGTCCCAGATATTGCCATAGTTTCTGGAAAGGATCAAAGCAAAAAAGACACTGCTAAAGAACAAAAAGAGTTGGGATGTGCCCATCAGGAGCAACGTGGGTGGCAAGCGCTCCAGAATGATCAGCCGGATATTCTTTGAACCACTATCAGAGGTCATGTTGATGGCGCGTCCGAGATTCAAAGTGAGGGCATTCGAAAGATATCGAACGCTGCGGATCGCGAAGGGCGTATTGAGTCCGATGCGCTGTTCCTCCTGGGCAATTAATGACTCGATCAATTGTTTGCGGGCATCGGGATCCAGATTTTTATTTCCCGAAGTCGAAATTACATTTTGAGTCACACGCTCACGAATATCATTCCGCATGATGGTATCCACATAACCACCCATATTCGCAATCAGAATGGTCAGATACGTGGCGATCATCATCGTGAAAAACAAAGTCACGAGGCGTACGGCCGTGTATTGGGCAACGCGAAATAAAGTACTGTCTCTCCATTTCCTTGCCGCTGGTTTTATTTCCAAAGTTGGAACGACTTCGGCTGTCATTTTTGCTTACCTCACTGTAATTTTAGAGGGGCAAGGCTGGCGCCCTGCCCCTCTTTCAATACCTATCGAATTGCTTTACGGCACAACCACAAAATCTGAGGAGGTAAATGTCGGGATTGCGATCGGGATGGGTACCACAACCACTTCAAGCCGATTGGAACCAGCCTGCAGTTTCGAAGTAATATCCGCAGTCAGCGTGACTTGATAATGACCATCTTCAACCGCTTGCGCTTCACCGCTGGCAATCAGTGCACCGGTGGCATCATATAACAGGTATTTGACCTGTTTAACATCAGCCTGAGGATAGGGTTGTTCATTAAAGGTGACAGTCACATCGAAGGTTCCTTCGCCACCAATCTTCACCTGACCAGGACCATCCAATTGCACATCAGCATACTTGGGTGTACTAAACCCAGCATAACGGTCAGAAAGATCGGGGAAATCAGGATTGCCCTTCAAGACCGCCGTTTTCTCAGTGGTGAAGACCTTATCCAAATAATATGGACCCGTCCCGAGCCAGTAGTGACCGTGAGCGGAATACCACTTTTTCAAGTTGGCGTAGCGCAAATTGGCTTCGTCAGCGGTAATATATTTTTCAAGCGTGGGGGCATAGGGGATGTAGGTCTCGCTCGAAGCCTGATCCAAATACTTGGAGAGGATCTCCAGGCTTGGTCCGCCGATCCAGTTGGTTTCTTCTACCTGGTTGGCGTCAGATTTATCCAGCGAGTAAGCCAGCTCGCCGCCAGCCTCAGCTAAGTTGGAGATGGCAAACAGGTCCCAACCGTTTTCGCCTGCAAGACCATAAGCAGAATTGGGCCAGTTCGTGGTTACATCCAATTCGGCGTCGTTGTAATAGAGGTCAGAATAGTTTTCGATCGTCAACGGATTGGTCGATGTGATTCTAAAACCCTTGTAATACCCCTGGACTAACTTGGTGTACGGCACAGCCGACTCATCATAGATGGCGCTATCGGGCTTGGCGCGATCATAAAGCATGATGGTAGGAATGATAAAGTCAGCCACAGAGATCGGACTGCCATCATGCCACTTGACGGTCGTGAACAGATCAGATGGGTAAACGACCACACTTTTCACCTTGGCGGTCAGACCATTCGGATATTTCTCGCCAACCGTGATAAATTTCTGTGCCTTGGCATCCCAATCGATCCATGTATCCGCCGGGACTGTAATGGTATCGGCTGTCTTTAATGTTACCCAGTCTGAAGACTTTGTCACCGGCAAGCCAGATTGAACAGTGACCTCAGCCGAAGCAAGGCGCTGATTCCAAGCCAAACCGGTGAAAGGATCACCGACTGTGCCGCCAGCCGCAGCAAAATCAGAGCCCATGGCTGTGTTCTTCATCAATGCAACATCCCAAATATAGTTACTCCCCCCCACGGTATTCCAAGCCTGGGTAAACAGGTCATTGGTGCCGATCTTAAGTTGTCCGCCCTCTTTATCTGTATAGCGCATATTGAACGGATTCATCGGCGAAGATTCAACGCCAGCTCCAACATCGTTCGTGAGCAATACGTTTGGCTTGTTCACAACATAAAGCTTCGTATCAATAACCCAAACCTGCAGGGAATCCTGCAAGGAAAGTTCCAGCGCCTTCGCCATCAGATCATGGCGCTGTTCCAGAGTTGTAAAGTTTGCCTGCGCCAGATCATCCGAAATTTTTTGAAGCTCGGGGTCAATGGCTGTATTGGAAAGCCAGGGTTGAACACCTTGTTGGCTATTCGGCGCATACATTTGCTCGAACTGGTTCTTCTCATCGCGCGTCAAACCAGCCGCGCCCCAACCGGCGGTATACATATGCCATTGACCTTCCGTTGGATCGCTCGCCTGCCAGATCGGTGCAGCCTCGGTGGATTTTTTATACTGACGATCCACCGTAAAGCCAACCGCTTCAAGCTGGTTGGAAACATAATCGCCCATGGGCTTGCGTGTGCCATCACCATCTGAACGGATGAGGAATATCAAGGTTACGGGTCTGCCGCTAAATTCCCATTTCCCGTCAGCACCTAACGTGGCACCCATGGAAGTCATTTCCTCTGAAATAACCTGTTTGGCTTTATCGAGATTATAGGCATACTTGGCTTCGAGAATACGCGCCGTATCCACTACGCCGGTGTAATCCACCAATTGGGTGGCGAGGGCAAAAAGTTTGGGCAATGAGCCGCCACCGTAGATCTCCTGGTTAACATAGTTGCGATCGATCAACCAGTTCAATGCTTCACGAATCTTGCGATCTGAAAATGGATTAAGCTTGGTGGTATCTTTCAATGGCGCGGGGTTCATTAAAATGGAATAGGCGGTCCCAAAATAAGACTGGTACCCAAGCCCCGAAGATTTAATCGCATCCAATTGATTGGAGGGGATACCATAGGTATAGGCATCGATTGCCCCAGCCTGCACCTGTGAGATCGCAGAATCAGAAGCCACAACCGAATAATCAATTTCATCAAGCCAGCCGCCGTGCCGGTCTGTATGAGGAACCTCCGTGGCAACTTCGGTAGGAGCCGCTGTGGCGACCGGTTCTTCTGTCATCGCTGCCGGGGCTTCGGTGGCTGTGGCCGTGGCGGGCGCACACGCCGCCAGCACGAGGCTTAGCAAAACGAGTAAACTCAAAACCGAATACAGTTTATTTATTTTCATGCTCTTCTCTCCTTAGAATCAAATTTTGGTTTGGCTTTCGGAAACCTGTTCATATGCTCATCAATACAAACCACCTCCTTTGTTGAATAGTTCGCGAAGTTCAGGCGCTTATCAGAATGTCATTGAATACGGAGTGAGACGGAACCGGGTTGCGTAGCCCCGGTGTCCGTCTCAACTTCCTTTGGGTTGCTTTCGCTGTGAGGAGACTTATGAAAGCAAAGCAGATTAGTTGAACTAATCTGCAGCCATCATACGTTCGCAACACAAATCGGGCATCCGTCTATAAATGTGTTTCCCCTCCTACAATATGATGATTAACGTACTACTCAAAGGATGAGGACAGTCTGTAATTCCTGTCTCAACCGATATGGAAAAACCCCTCCAACGAGGGGTATTGAAATCGTTCTTCCACAGAATAAAATGAACTCGTTATGTACTATACTGTCCATGTGAAATGGATTTTTCCCCGCCTGATCGGGCTTTGCCTCGCCTTCAGCTTAACTGCCTGTGGAGCTGGACTCGCGCTTCCAGCTACGCCCAAAGCTGATTCGGCGCCGAACAGCCGTCCCGTAGCCCCGAACCGGGAACTGCAAAAGTCCCTGCCTGAAGTCTGTGAATGCACCCTGCGCTTCGACCATCTCAATATCGAAGATGGCTTATCGCAAAGTTCCGTGAACGTCGTCTTTCAAGATAGCCGCGGCTTTATGTGGTTCGGCACCGAGGATGGACTCAACCGCTATGACGGCTACACCTTCAAAACCTACAAGCCCGACCCCGATGTGCCCGGAAGTTTAAGCGACCGTTGGATCACCGCCATCGTGGAAGATGCCGAGGGTTATTTATGGATCGGCACACGTCAGGGCGGCTTGAACCGCTATGACCCGCGCCTGGAAACCTTCACCACCTACAGCCATTCTGACACGCAGCCAGCCAGCCTGAATAATGACCACGTCAACATGTTGTATCGCGACCAGAAAAATAATATCTGGGCTGGCACACCCGCTGGGCTTGAACTGTTCGATCAGGCTCAAAACAACTTCAAGCATTATCTCGCCACGCCCTCTGAAGTTGAAAGTGCGAATAAAAACCGCATCACCGCCATGCTCCAGGATAAGCGCGGGCAATATTGGCTGGGTACATCTGGAGGCGGTCTAAAAAAATTCGATGTTCAAAACGACACCTTTGAATCCTATCAGAGCAACCCTGAAAAACTGAACACGATCAGCTTCGATTCGGTCACTGCGATCGTGGAAGACAATCATGCCATTCTCTGGGTTGGCACACGCAATGGATTGAATCGCTTCGACCCGAGCACCGGCTTTTTCGATCGCTTCCTGAGACCATCCGTAGATCTGGAAAGCCCGCTGCCTGATAATCGTCCGTCTTCTGATAGCAGCAAACCTATCGAAGCCGCCGACGATACAAAGAATATTTCGAGTAATGTGGTCAATGCCTTGAAGATCGACAGCACCGGCAACTTATGGATCGGTACGGCAAATGGACTCAATCGGTATGAACCGGGCAGGGGCTTTGTGCATTACGACAATGACCCGGCCTTCTCAAAAAGCTTGAGCGCCAACCATGTGATATCTCTATATGAAGATCGCAGCGGCACCCTATGGATCGGAACCTATGCCGGTGGCGTAAATATATATGACCGCCAGACTGATCTGTTTGCCTATTACCGTAATAACCCACTCGACTCGAACACGATCAGTGATAACTCGATCATTCCCATTTTTGTTGATTCAAATGGCTATGCCTGGCTTGGCACGAGCGCGGGTTTGAATCGCTTTAATCGGCAGACCAATAATGTTGTCCGCTATCAAAACGACCCGCGAGATATAAAGAGTCTCGGCTCAAATGACATTTTGTCCATTTACGAGGACCAGGCTCATTATCTATGGATCGGCACGACTAATGGTCTCGATCGTTTTGATCAAACCACCTCCACGTTCACACACTTCCGCCGCGATACACAGGGCGAGGGCAGTATCAGCTCGAATTATGTCTATGTCGTTTATGTAGACAGTCAAAATAATGTCTGGGCGGGTACCTCCGCTGGTTTGGATCGTCTTGACCGCGCCACTGGAAAATTCATCCATTACACACCCCGCAAAGATGACCCGAATTCGATCAGCGGTGCCATGGTGTATTCCATCCATGAAGACCATGCCGGAAAATTATGGGTCGGCACCTTTGAAAGCGGACTCAACCGGCTGGACCCCGAAACCGGCATCTTCACCCAGTATCGTCATGACCCGCAGAGCAAGACCAGCATCAATAATGATTCGATCACCACGATCTATCAGGATAGTAAAGATCGTTTATGGATCGGCACAGATGGCGGCGGTTTGAATCTGTATCATCCTGAAACTGATTCTTTCACCTACTATCTCGAAAAGGACGGCTTGCCGAACGGCGTGGTCTATGGCATTCTGGAGGACGCTAAGGGGAACTTGTGGATGAGCACGAATTTCGGCATTTCGCGCTTTACCCCGGAAAACAAAGTCTTCAGAAATTTTGATGCGGCTGACGGTTTGCAAAGTAATGAGTTCAACTCTTTTGCATATGCTAAAGGCAAAGATGGCGAATTCTATTTTGGCGGCGTCAACGGGCTCACGGTTTTCCAACCCAATAAAATCGCCGATAACGCCTACACACCGCAAGTGGCGCTCACCTCGCTCACGCAGGATGACCAACCGCTCAAAACCAAATCCAGTGTGGAGACTCTGCAGGCTGTCACTTTGGAATATCCCCAAAACTCGCTTGAGTTTGATTTCGCGGCGCTGGGTTACAACCAGCCCGGCAAAAATCAATATGCCTACTTCCTCGATGGCTTTGATACGAACTGGCACTTCATCGGCACCAAACGCAGTGGACGTTACACCAACATCCCAGGCGGCGATTACACGTTGTTGTTGAAAGCTACGAACAGCGACGGCGTGTGGAACGAGACGCCCACGCGCATCAACGTAACGGTGATCCCGCCTTATTGGCAAACGAACCTCTTCCGCATGCTGATGATCTTCGGCGCGGTGGCTGCGGTAGCTGGCGGTTTTGGTTTACGCACTAAAGCCATTCAAGACCGTAACCGCGAGCTGGAACGCGTCGTGCAAGAACGTACCCAGGCGCTTGAAATACGCGGTCGTGAAATGGAGGCACTCTACAAAGCGGATGAAAGAATCCTGCGCAATGTCAGCTTGAACCAGGTCTTCCAAACGCTGGTGGATGTGGCTGTGGATATGCTCCACGCTGACCGCAGTGTGGTCTTTGCCTGGGATGAGAAACAGACCAAAGTCGTGCCGCGTGTCAGTCATGGCTTTTCACCGGAAACTTTGAAGGTATTGGAATTTGCCAAGGGCGAAGGCGTTGTGGGTCAGGTTCTGGCTTCGGGTAAACCGATCCTGGTCACCGACATTGCGCCGGATGATTTGCGCCCGGATGTCCGCGCTGCGCTTCAGGCGGAGGGCATCAAAACTTTTGTGCATCTGCCGATCGTTGTAGATCATAAAGTTGCGGCGGTTTTCAACGTGGGCTTTACGCGTCTGGACATGATCGGCGATGATGCGGTGCGGGTGTTCTCGGCGCTGGTGAATCGCGCATCTATTTCGATCGCGAACATGGAATTGTTCGAACAGACCAAAGACCTGGCAGTGATGGAAGAACGCAACCGCCTCGCCCGTGACCTGCACGACTCTGCCAAACAAAAAGCTTTTGCCGCGCTGGCACAGCTTGGCACCGCCCGCGGTATCTTGAACGGGAATGGGAACTCGGTGTCGCTGCATTTGAACGAAGCTGAGAATCTGGTGGCGGACGTGATCCAGGAGTTGACCTTCCTAGTGCAGGAAATTTATCCGAGCGCGCTTCAGGAAAAGGGGCTCGCCAATATTTTGCGTGAGCATATCTTTGAATGGGAAAACCGCAACGATACCAAGGTCCAGTTTTCGGTGCGTAGTGAACGGCGTTTACAACTGGAGATCGAACAGGCGATCTACCGCGTTTCACAGGAAGCAATGGCAAATGTGGCACGTCACAGTCAGGCGAAGCGTGTGGATCTGGCGTTGGTATACAACGCCGATTCGGTCCAACTGAGCCTATCGGATGACGGCAAGGGTTTCGATGTCAATGCCAAGCCGCATGGCATGGGTTTGCGTTCGATCCGTGAACGGGTCAGCAGTGTGCATGGCACGGTGCAGATCCAGAGTGCGCCCGGGCAGGGCACCCGGCTTATTGTTCAGGTACCAACCAAAAATTAAGTAGGAGACGAAGAGATGGCAAGTCATCAAAATCGAACTAGCATATTAATCGTGGACGATCATGAAGTCGTCCGGAACGGCATCCGCGCTTATCTTGAAACAGTCAAAGAGTTTCAGGTGGTTGGTGAAGCGGCATCGGGTGAAGATGCGCTCAAGCTGGTTTCAGACCACATTCCCGATATTGTTTTGCTGGACCTGATCATGCCGGGCATGGATGGCGTGGAAACGACGCGGCGGATCAAACAGATCAGCCCGCGCACGCAGGTGGTGATACTGACCTCGTATCATGAGGATGTACATATCTTCCCGGCATTGAAGGCGGGCGCAATCTCTTATATCTTGAAAGATATGAAGATGGACAAGTTGGTGGATGCCCTGCGCCGTGCTGCGCAAAAAGAAGTGACGCTGCATCCATTGGTGGCGGCGCGAGTTCTGCAAAATATCCGCAGTGACAACAGTGAGGAGCAGCCGCTATTTACCGAGTTGACCGAACGCGAGTTGGATGTCCTGCGCCTGATCGCGAACGGTATGACGAATAGCCAGATCGCGGAGAAGCTGGTGATCAGCGAATACACGGTGAAGGGACACGTCAGCAACATCTTGAGTAAACTGCATCTCGCTGACCGCACGCAAGTGGCTGTGTATGCCTGGCAAAGAGGGTTGATCAATAAAGATCAAATGGAAAAGAAATGATTAGCTTTTAGCGTTGAGCTTTTAGCCACAGAGCACACTGAATTGTTTGAGTTTTTTCTCAAGATCTCTGTGATCTCTGTGATCTCTGTGGCTGATTTTTTACACTCGCCAGTACTCTCCTCCCCCACCTTCGCGCTGCATCAATTTAAAACCAACCAGTTCCCGCCGCAAGGTCGCGGTATCTTCATGATACTGTGACAAGATCTCGTTCACACGTTTTTCGCTGTAACGCTTCCCCATCTCAAATGCTTTGACCACATGCCGCAAGATCGCTTCCAGCTTTTTGCGCTGCGCAGGCAGGGTCTTCAAACTACCATCGCGCTTTGAGTAATCCTTGACGACTTTGTTATCATAAGCATCCGCGTCCACTTCGGCAGCAACGGAGGAAAGTTCGGTCTGCGAGAACATACTGCGCGATTTTTGTTCCAACATTTTTTGATCAAGTTGATAGACGCTGTAATAGCTTTCCGCATGAGAGCTGACCAACTCCGCTTCGGCGAGTTTGGAAAGATGATGCGAGACCGTAGATGGTTTGAGCTGCAACAGCGCCGCAAGCTCCTCCACGCTGTAGGGTTTTTCAGCCAGCAGACCGACGATCTTTAGTCGGTTTGAATCTGCAAGGGCTTTAAAGAAAGTGACAAGTTCTTCGCTCATATGAGTTTCCGGGTTATGCTTCGCGAATATTCGCGTTGAGGTTGTAGCCGCGCTCGCCAACTGGTTGAAGCTTCTCCAACCAGATCTGTTCCAACAAGGTCAATTCGTCCTTTAGATTAAAGTTCGGGTGATCGATAACTTTCACTTCTTCCAGAATCTCAAAGACGAACTGATCAACGCCAAACTCATTCCAATCTTTTTGCAAGGCTTTATTGGTATGGCTGCCAATCTTGAGCATGAACTTATGCTTGTTCAATGATCCTTCCAGGTTCAAACTACTTCCAAGGAGCACCTTGTTATTCACGATATTTTTCACCTGAAATACGCCAGAGGGTTTCACCCGTTCAACATATTCTCGATTAAGTTCTTTTCTTGACTTCACTTGATTATCCATTGTTAATTCTCCAATAGCGCGTGCCGTCACTCTCGCGCGCCATCAATTTGTGATCGATCAAGTAACGACGCAGAGCGGCAGTATCCACATGGAAGCGGCGCAGAATGGTGTTGACTTCCTTTTCGGTGTAATTCGTATCGAAGGTGAAGGCGTCCACGATAAAGTTCAGGATGATGAGCAGTTTATTGCCCATGGGCGGGATCTGTTTGAGTGTCCCATCCGCATTGAGAAAATTCTTCAACACCTTACGGACATCTTCCGGCTTCTCGCCTTTCGATTCGTATTCAGGGCGCTTGCCTTCGAACTGTCCGCGTGCGAGAGTCTCGATGGCTTTTTCATCCAAATCGTATTTTCCGTCCGCTTCACGGACGATGCCCACATGCACAAGATGCGACAAATGCTGGAACACATCCCGCACAGGGACGTGCAATTGCTCGGCGATCTCGGCTTGGGTGGCGCGTCCGCGCACGAGGGCGCCAATCACGCGCAAGCGCTCGGCAGACGCCATGGCTTTGACAAAATCCATTACTTCAGGTTGGGTGCTCATGATTCACTCTCTTAATCTAATTCGATGGTTATCGAATTAGATTTTAACGAGATTCAACAAATTGTCAAGCACGAATTGTCAGCGGAATAAAGTTGTTCGAAACTGAATCAATAACCGGCTGGGGGTGAAGCGGATTGAATCAGGTATAATTCGTACGTAAGAGTCGGTCCTAATCCTAAATTTTTATCGGAGGTGTCCTGGTGGATCTCTCGAAGCACGCGTTCTTTGAAGGCAAGATCGTCCCGCTGGCGGATGCAAAAGTGAATATCGCCACACATGGCTTTTTATATGGCACAGCCGTGTTCAGTGGTATGCGGGCATATTGGAACGAAGAGAATAAGAAGCTCTTCGTTTTTCGTCCCTATGATCATTTTCGCCGGTTGCTGCATTCGGCAAAGATCATGTCGATGCAATCTGAATATGATGAAGAGGGGTTGATCGACCTCACGTTGAATCTGCTGCGGACCGACAACTGGCAAGAGGATATTTACCTGCGCCCCACTTTCTATAAAGCGGACATGGGCATCGGGGTGCGGCTGCATAACCTGAGGGATGAATTCAGCATGTTCGTGACGGCGTTCGATAAATATGTGCAGAACGATACCAACGCACATGTGACCATTTCTTCATGGCGGCGCATTGACGATAACGTCATCCCGGCGCGCGGCAAGGTGGCGGGCGCGTATGCCAACTCCGCGCTGATCAAGACGGATGCGAACCGCGCTGGTTTTGACGAAGCACTGGTGCTCGATAATAACGGACATATCTCTGAAGGTTCAGCCATGAACATCTTCATGCTGCGCGATGGTGTGCTGGTCACGCCGCCAGTGACAGACAACATCCTCGAAGGCATCACGCGCAAAACAATCATCGAACTGGCGCGTAAAGAACTGGGACTCGAAGTTCTTGAACGTTCCATTGATCGGACGGAAGTGTTCATCGCCGAGGAAATGTTCCTGACCGGCACTGCGGCGCAAGTCACAGCGGTGACGAAGATCGATCACCGTCCCGTTGGCGCGGGGGTGATGGGTCCCGTCACAACGAAGCTGCGTGGGTTATATGAAGATATTGTGCGGGGCAAGAATAACAAATACCTGCATTGGAATGTAGCGGTCTAATAAAAACGGCGGCGACCAAGTTGGTCGCCGCCGTTTTACTTTATCCGTAGAGCGAGATAATATCTCGCGTTACCTTACTTATTCTTCTTAAGTCGTACAAGCACCAGGTTCTTGGTACATTCGGAGGAGGTGGAAATATAGATCTTATCTGAAAGCGGGAGACCGCTCTGGTCTACCAGCTGAATGTATAGAGTCTTGTCGGTTTTGATGGGGGCGTCACCCAATTTGAATTCAAAGCCTGAAGGACCGTATTCCGGGTTGATGCCGCTGACAGTTTGCTGTTCGATCAATTTGTTATCGAGTGAACCGCGCAAGACGATCACCATGCCGATCACGGGACTGTTCTTCGCATCCACCACAGCGCCGCCGATGCCAGCCCAGTTACAAGTGAGGTCTGGGTGATAAAGGGTGCTGTCCTGTTGGGTGATCGAAGCGGCTGAGAACGGCGCCTTGGGCGTGCTGGTGGGCTTGGGAGTCTTGGTAGGCGGCACCAGTGAGAACGGCGTGTTGGTAGGGATCGGAGTCCATGTGGGAGGCAGTGTATTGCTCGGTGTCACTGCCAGGGTGGGGCTTGGCGTCCAGGTTGCTTCCAACTGCAAAAGCGTGGGCGTGGCTGTGGGACCTTGTGGTCCGCTGACTACTGCGCCGGGGCGTAAAAAATTCAACGACGAATCGGGGTTTAAAAAGATGAGCGCAAAATATCCCACCAGACAGGCAGTGGCGATCAAGGCTACGATCGAAAGCATATCCCACATATTCATGGCAGCACCGCCGCCACCGCTACTCCGTGCTCTGGATGGTTTTCCGTCAAAGTTGAAATCGTCACTCATTGAATTCGCTCCATGTTGAAACTATTGCGGCGCAAGCACCACATTTGCCTGTGTTCTTTGTTCTTCGATCCACTTCCGCAGCGCCTTCTCTTGCAGGGACAAAGTCGCATCCGGTGAAAGCGGACGGTTCGGGTCACGTGCCAGAATCCTGACGATATGAAAGCCAACGTCCGTGGTGATCACATCGCTGTACGCGCCCACTTCCAAACCAAACGCGGCATCTTCAATTTGAGTATTGAGTAGATACCCACGCGGCACCCAGCCCAGGTCGCCGCGTGTTAACGGGTCCGCTTTGAATGCCAGGTCGTTGAAATCGGCTCCACCCTTTAATTGGGTGAGAAAGTTCTGAGCCGTATCTTGATTATAGAGCAGAATTTGCTGGACGTGTACCTGCTCGGCGGTACTGGGGACAGTTGAAATTATCTTGTCACGCATCCAGGCGGATTCAGCCGCCCGCCTCAGCGCCGACCGAAAAGCCTGCTCGCTGTACCCGTGACTCTGTTGCCACGCTGACAACCCCTCCGCCCCACCGACTTGTGCCGCCAACGCATCGATGCGTGCCTGCAATGCGGCATCATCGAGCGTGAAGCCGTCCGCGTGCACGGCTTGTGCCAACAACATCTGCGCGACGTAATCATCGATCACGGCGCTGGCAGAGGTTGACGGGTCAACTGTTTTTCCCAAGGCAGTTTGTGCGGCCGTATAACGCGCGAGTTCGGCGTTGAACTCCACAAGCGTGATGCTCTCGCCGTTCACGGTCAATGCCAAAGGTTCAGGAGTGGCAGTGGGCGGCGCAGGCGTCAGAGTCGCTGTTGGGGTTGAAGCAGGTGTGGGCGTAGAAACAGAAGCGCACGCGGCGAGTCCGAGTGCGGTCAGCAGAGTCAAACATATCCAAATGAATTTTTTGTAGTGAGGAAACATCGCCCCGAATTATACGTTAAAAACGTTGGGACACGGCGATGCCGTGTCCCAACAAAATCTTTGGATTATTCTAGTAATCCATGCCACCCATGCCGCCAGGAGGCATGGCCGGAGCCTTGTCCTTCTCGGGCAGGTCGGTGATCAACACGTCTGTGGTGAGGATCATCGCGGCGATGGAGGCGGCGTTTTCGAGCGCGCCACGCACAACCTTGACCGGGTCAATGACGCCGGCTTCGATCATGTCCACATACTTGCCAGTGAGCACGTTGTAGCCGATGTTCTTGTTACCCTTTTCTTTCGCGGTGCGGCGGACGGTGTCGATGATGACAGAGCCATCCTGACCAGCGTTGGAAGCGAGCTTGCGGATCGGGGCTTCAAGCGCCTTCTTGACGATGTTGATGCCGACCTGCGCTTCTTCATCATCAGCCTTGAGTTTATCAAGTTTGAAGGAGGCATTGATGAGGGAGATCTCGCCACCGGGCACGATGCCTTCTTCAACTGCGGCGCGAGCGGCAGAGAGAGCATCTTCCACGCGGTGCTTCTTTTCCTTCATTTCGGTTTCGGTTGCGGCACCCACGCGGATGATGGCAACGCCACCGCTCAACTTGGCAAGGCGTTCCTGCAGTTTTTCCTTGTCATAGTCGCTGGTGCTCTTGTCGATCTCGGCGCGGATTTCCTTGATGCGGCCATCGATCTCGCTCTTCTTGCCTTTGCCGCCGATGATGGTGGTGTTCTCTTTATCAGAGACAACCTTCTCAGCGCGACCCAAATCAGCAAGTGTGGCGGTTTCGAGTTTGCGACCGGTCTCTTCGGAGATCACGGTACCACCGGTGAGGGTGGCGATATCTTGCAGCATAGCCTTACGGCGATCACCAAAGCCAGGGGCTTTGATGGCGAGCACGTTCAACATGCCGCGCAGTTTGTTGAGGACGAGGGTGGCGAGGGCTTCCCCATCAACATCTTCAGCGATGATGACGAGTTCGCGCTTGCCGATTTGAACGAGTTTCTCGAGCAAAGGCACGATGTCCTGTGCGGCCGAGATCTTCTTCTCATTGATCAAAACATAGGCATCGGTGATGATGGCTTCCATCTTGTCCGCGCTGGTGATGAAATAGGCAGAGAGGTAACCGCGATCGAACTGCATACCTTCCACAAATTCCTGCTCGAACTGCATGGACTTGGATTCTTCAACGGTGATGACGCCGTCTTTGCCGACTTTGTCCATCACGTCAGCGATCAAATTACCGATCTCTTCGTCAGCCGCGGAGTTGGTCGCTACGGAAGCAATCTCTTCCTTGGTGTCGATCTTAACCGACATCTTGCGGAGTTCTTCCACGATGGTGGCGGTGGCAAGTTCGATACCGTGCTTGATGAACATCGGGTTGAAACCAGCTTCGAGAGCTTTCAAGCCTTCGTTCACGATGGCGTGAGCCAAAACGGTGGAGGTGGTTGTACCGTCACCGGCAATATCATTGGTCTTCTGGGCCGCTTCCTTGAGGAGTTGCGCGCCCATGTTCTCGAACGGATCTTCGAGTTCGATTTCTTTCGCGACGGAAACGCCGTCGTGCGTGACCGTGGGTGAACCGAACTTGCGGTCGATCGCCACGTTACGACCCTTGGGTCCAAGGGTTGCGCCAACTGCATTCGCAACGGTATTCATACCGTTCTTGAGCTTGCGGCGGGCGTCTTCTG
>JBDTWO010000056.1:0-25109 GCA_040006635.1 Chloroflexota bacterium | reverse complement strand
CCCATGCCGAAGGCGGTTTCATTCCACAGGGCATCTTCGAATAATTTTTTCTTCTGCCCGATCAGATACGGCGACACTTCATAGATCGAGAGCCGCATCCGGCAGGCAATATCCACGCCGACGGCGTAGGGGATGACTGTGCCTTCTGTTGCCAACACACCGCCGATGGGCAGTCCATACCCGACGTGGGCATCGGGCATCAAAGCGCCGGTGACGGTCACAGGCAGACGCATGGCGTTGTTCATTTGGTCAATCGCGCCCTGGTCGATATTTTCCACGCCCCAAATTGGGAACGGTAAAGGTGACTCGCGTAAAGCGCTGGGCGATGGTTCATCCTTTTGAGTAATTCGAATGCACTCGCGGGCGAGACCAGCGTATAAAGAGTCCGCTAGAAAACTTCCGGGGTTGCTTCGCACAGCTTCGAGTTGTGTAAGAGCTGAGTCGCGTTCCATTCCATTTTCAATTAATTGATTGCCAAGATCTTTTGCAAGCCCGATAATTTTTCCATCGGGCCAGTTGTTGAGTTTCAGGGTTTTTCCTGTGATGATATCCATTTCAATCTCCTTTTTGGAGTCGGACAGCTTGCTGTCCGCATATGCAGAAGCAAGCTTCTGGACTCCAAATTAACTTTCTTCGAGTTTCCACAGCTCACGCATTTCTGGGCTGGTTATTAGCAGTTCATCCAATGTGCCTTCGGATTCAACCTTGCCATCCTTGAGCACGATGATGTGATTGGCGCGCCGTAACAATGGACGGCGATGCGAGACGACGAGACAGGTCATGGCGTTGTTCGCGAAGATACGTTCCCAGAGTTGGGTTTCCGTTTCTACATCCAGCGCACTGGATAGGTCGTCGAAAACGACCAGTTCTGGTTCGCGGACGAACATCCGCGCTGCGGCGGAGCGCTGCGCCTGCCCGCCAGAGAGTTTGACACCTCGTGCACCTACTAGCGTTTCAAGATCGTCATCAAGTTGTTCTAGATCACGATCCATGACGGCGAGCTTTGTTGCTTTGTAAATATCGTTGTCTGGTCGCTGCAAGCCAAGCAAGATGTTGTTGCGCAGGGTGTTACTAAACAGACGCGGTACTTGAGCAGTATATGCACAGCGCGGCGGTATGAAGAAATCTCCGGGCGTTGTGATGAGGTCATCGTTCCAACGTATCTCGCCACTTTCTAGCGGAAGCAATCCGAGCAGTGTACGTAGTAATGTCGTTTTGCCGGAACCAATGCGACCGGTGATGACCGTCAGCGAGTTGCGCTTTATTTTTAGGTTCACGCCCTCGATGCCGTTCTCTGAATCAGGGTAGTGAAAGGTTAATTGTTCAGCGACCAGTTCATTCAGTCGGTCTGAGGCGGTCTTCGTCGGGTAGTGAACTTCGGGCAGAGGTCCATCCAAATTAATTTCGCTGTGTTCGACGAGCGCGTCCAATGGCGCGTTTTCCATGAGGTGATACATGCGCTGGACGGAGACATCGAGTTGTTTGTAACGTGCCGCGAGCATGCCGCCGAAGGTGGTGAGATCGCCCATGCTTTGCAGGAGATACACAAAGAGCGAAAAATCACCGAGCGTGAAATTGCCCGTGCGCATGGACTGACCAACAAGCACGAGAATAACACCCGTGCCGAGCGTGGATGTGTTGCGATAGATCGAGCTCAGCACTTCGTCGAAAAGTTTTTCGCGAATGGTCAGGATGCGGCGCTCGTCGTTCAACTTATGAAAATAGTTGATGACATTCTTTTCAGCGGTAGCAACTTTGACAGCCTGGACAGCGCCGAAAAATTCACCGATGAAGCCGGTCACTTTGCCACCAGCCTGACGCGAAGCGCGGCGGTAATGTTCAATGCGCGCCGTGGCGATATTGGCAACGACGGCGACGATGATCAATGGAATTAACGCCATCACGGTAACTGATGGACTGATCTGAGTCATTAACACGATCGATACGGCGATAATAACCAGCCCGACCATAACATCGTTGATCATGATCACGAACAGCGGAATTTCATCCACGTCCGTTTTGAAGCGGCTCACGGCTTCGCCGGGCGAATCGGGGAGTTGTGATGCGCCGGGTCGTTTCAAGATGTAACGCAAAAGATTTTTGCGCAATAGAGTGTTCATATCGGCGAAGATAGGCACATCGGCATAATAGAATCCATAACTTGCGATGATGCGTCCGATCCAGGTCGCCGTAAAAAATATAACCACAGCCCAAATGCCAAAAGTTAATTGTGCTGCGCCTGTCATCATATCGAAGAAGGCTTTGATAATTAACGCCGGTGCGATCTGCCAGCAAAAGCGGATGAGCGCCACGCTGATCAAATCCACGAACCATAACCAGGGACGGTAGGTGAGCATTTCCCAAATGACTTTCCATGCGGGCAGTGCCGGGACTTTTTTATATTCTTTATTTTCGATTGCAGGGTTGAAAGTACTCATGCGAGCACCTCCTCCATTCCAGTTTGTAATAGTTGATAAAAACGCGAATTCGGATTGGCGGCTAATTGCTTGCGGTCGCCGTATTCGCTGACCATGCCTTTATCCAAGATCATGATCTCATCGGCGCGATGGATCGTATCCAGCCGATGCGCGATGATGATGGCTGTCCGGTTTTTCAGTAGCTTGTCTATCGCGCGCTCGAGTCGTTGTTCCGTGGCGGGATCAAGACGGGATGAGGCTTCATCGAGAATCACCAAGCCCGGATTTCGCAAGAAGACGCGCGTGAACGCCAGCAACTGCGCCTCGCCCGCGGAGAGGGAGCGGGATCCGGTTGCGAGTTCCGTATCCAAACCTTTGGGCTGACTTCTCAGCCAATCGCCGAGTTCGAGTTCTTCAAGTGTCCCGATGATCTTTTCATCTGGTATCGAACGGTCAAAGAAGGTTAGGTTTTCGCGGATGCTGGCTCGGAATAATTGCACATCCTGTGTGACCATGGCGATGTTGCGTCTTAATGTTTCAAGTTGCGCTTCCCGCAAGTCAGCGTTGTTGATTTTTATACTCCCGGACTTCACGTCATATAAACGGAAGATCAAACGTCCGAGTGTGGTCTTGCCGCTACCGGTGCGACCGAGCAGACCAAGAATGGAACCGGGTTTCAGTTCAAAAGAAAGATCACTTAATACCGAATCGTTTCCGTTGTAAGAAAAACTCACATCTTTGAATTGCAGAGCTAGTGGCTGTGACGGAATCTCCATGCCCGCGCCATCCACAACTTCCGCTTTGAAATTGCGGAACTCGGTCAGACGTTCGACACACGCGCCGATGGTCTGGAAACTTTCGATCTCATGCGTCATTGCCCAGAACGGTTCTTCCAGCAGATTGATGTAGTGCACGAACAGATACACTGTGCCAATGGTAATGAGGCTAAGGTTGAATAGATAATATCCACTGACAATGGCAAGTAGATTGCCAAAGGTGAGCGCAAAGCCCATGGCGTTTTCAATGATCCAGCGTTTGAAATGCGCCTTGCGGTTGTGCCCGAGAATAACGCTCTGGTGTCGGAACAATTCCTGTAGGGAGAAGCCCACCGCGCCGCTTGAGCGGATATCTTCGGTGCCAGCCAATTGCTCTTCAATAAATCCGTAAAGCTGGGCTTCGGCTTCTCTGCGCGCCTTTTGATGAGGCACAGCAATATTTCTGACTTTGCCCAGAATGACAACCGTAGCTACCGAGTACACGGTGAACGCCAAGCCAGCACGCCAATCTTCGATGAAGAGTGCAACAAGAATGCCGACGAGTAACAATCCATTGGCGACGAGATTTAATGCGAATTGTGAGAAGAAGGTTGCCAGTTCGGTCACGTCGCCATCAATGCGTTCGATCAGTTCGCCGGGGGTGTGGTCGTTGTGAAACTTCATATCGAGATTGAGGGCATGCCATGCCAGCTCAGCGCGCAGGTCATTGGTGGCGGTCCATGCGACATTTTCGCCGAGATACTTCACAGCGACAGAGACAACTTGTTGAATCAAAGCAATACCGATAAATGTGACCGCTGTCCACGTAAGGGTTTGCAGGGCTTTACCTGCCAATGCCGAATCGATAAAGCTCCGCATGATTTGTGGGGCAACGATCCGTAAGCAGATACTGCCGAACAATAAAACGGCGAGCAGGATGAACCGTCTCTTTTGCGGGCGGATGTGGTCGGAGAGCAGGTTCCAGTAGGATTTGAATGAGATGTTCATAGTAAATTCCATTTTTTAACCACTAAGGTCACGAAGGAGCACAAAGGATTTAAGAAAAAAACACGGCGCAGGGTGCGCCGTGTTTTAGAGAACACAGGGATTGGCTCGTTTTATCAACGATCAAAAGGCGCACTTCGAGAAGGGTCAAATATACGATCCAGTTTCGCTAGTCGGTGTAAAGTCATTTGAAGTGCGTTCCTTTCGTTAGAAATTTAATTGCCTTTGCAGTTTACATGAGAGGGGGATAAGTTGTCAAGGTTATTTTGATTTCTTTTCCAATTTTGCCCAGGTATCTTTTAGATTCACAGTCAAATTGAAAACAGATTTCTCAGGCGTGGAGTCTGAATCCACGCAGAAGTAGCCGAGGCGTTCAAACTGGTAACGCGAACCAACTTCCAGCGAAGAAAGATGCGGTTCTACATATCCAGTAAGGACCTGCAACGAGTTGGGATTCAAACAGGCAAGGAATCCCTCATCGCCTTCTTCGGGATCTTCCTTCGTAAAGAGTCGGTCATACATGCGGATCTCTGCTTCTTTCGCGTGTGCCGCCGAAACCCAATGGATCGTGGACTTCACTTTGCGACCATCAGGTGAATCGCCACCTTTGGTGGCTGGGTCATACGTGGCATGGACTTCGATCACTTCGCCGTTATCATCTTTCACCACGTGTGTGCATTTGATGAAATATGCGTAGCGCAAACGGACTTCGTTGCCGGGGAAGAGCCGATAATATTTCGGCGGCGGTGTCTCGCGGAAATCATCCTGCTCGATATAAATGACCTTTGAAAACGGAACCTTGCGCGAACCGGCATTCGGATCTTCGGGGTTGTTGACCGCATCCATTTCTTCGACGAGATCATCGGGATAGTTATCGATCACCACTTTGAGCGGCTTGATCACCGCCATGCGGCGCAGGGAAGTTTTATTGAGATCGTCGCGTACGCAAGCTTCAAGCAGTGACACATCGCTGACGCTGTAGTTTTTCGCCACACCCACGCGGCGAATAAATTCGCGGACAGCTTCGGCAGTGTAGCCGCGCCGACGCATCGCGCGCAGCGTGGGCATACGCGGATCGTCCCAGCCGTTGACATGTTTCTCTTCAACCAGACGGCGCAGTTTACGTTTGCTCATCACCGTATAAGTCAGGTTCAAACGCGCAAACTCGATCTGGCGTGGTTTGAAAACACCGAGCTGATCCAAAAACCATTCGTACAATGGACGATGATCTTCGTATTCAAGCGAACACAAGGAATGCGTGACCCCTTCCATGGAATCGTTCTGCCCGTGTGACCAATCGTACATCGGATAGATCTTCCACTTTTCGCCGGTGCGGTGATGCGGCAGATGAATGATGCGGTACATGGCGGGGTCGCGCATGTTGATATTGGGGTGCGCCATATCGATCTTGGCGCGCAAGATCCGGGTACCATCCGGGAATTCGCCGTTCTTCATGCGTTCGAGCAGGTCCATATTTTCTTCCACATCGCGGTCGCGATACGGTGAATTTGTACCGGGAGATGTCAGGGTGCCGCGGTTGGCTCGCACTTCTTCCTGAGTCTGGTCATCCACATACGCTTTGCCGTCCAGCACAAGTTTCTGCGCCCATTGATACAGCAGGTCAAAATAATCCGAAGCGAACGTCACCTTGACCCATTCGATCCCCAGCCAGCGCGTATCATCTTCGATGGCTTCCACGAATTCGGTTTCTTCCTTGGCGGGGTTGGTATCATCGAAACGCAAGATCAACTCGCCGTTATTTTCTTTCGCAACGAGATAATCGATCATCCATGCCTTGACGTGCCCGATGTGCAGATACCCGTTCGGCTCAGGCGGCAGGCGCGTGCGGACGCTTTTGAAGCGTCCGTTCTTCAAATCTTCTGCGACAGCTTCGCGGATATAGTCGTTCGGTGTGGATTCTTCTGGACTCATAATCAATCTCTTCTCTTGGATGAATTTCTTCGCTTCAGACTCACCCCAGCCTGCTGCATGTTCCTGGAACTTTTTCGCAGCTGACGGAGTTATCTAATTATAACAAACGCACTATAATTTATTCACTTGTGAGTTATGTCATGCTGAGCGAAGCGAAGCATCTCTACGACGGTATAAGAGACCCTTCGCTGACGCTCAGGGTGACATCACACTAACTGGAGGCAACCATGACTGAATCAAATGACAAGCAGGAAAAATTCTTCGGCGCCTACGTTGACCGCGATGTGGTCCTGCGCCTCTCGCGCTGGGCAGATGGTCTGGCGTGGGTGGTATTGACCATCTATCTCTTGTCGTGGTTATTCTCGCTGGTCTTGTTCTTTTCTCAATATGCCAACGGGCTATATTTCGATAAAGGCGGCGGGTCATTTATTATGACATTCAGTCTGTTTTCACCTTATCTACAACAGCCGCTTCCGGGCGTCTTCTACTTTTTCGGGCTGGAGGCAGTTTCAAAAGGCATGTTGATGCTGCTCGATATCGAGGATAACACCCGCCGCACCGCCCGCAGGCAGTAACCCTTGCCCGAACTTTGACGCTATGCTACAATACCGCCCGCTGGAATAACAATTGGGGAGTCGTCCAACGGCAGGACATATCCCTCTGGAGGATAGTATCTTGGTTCGAATCCAGGCTCCCCAGCTTATAACTCCCTCGCAAGAGGGAGTTATTTATTTGAGTATCTAAGTCCTACATTGTCTATGGCGGGCAAATAAATTCTTTAAATCCATGCAGAAAGCGCTCTTTTGAAAATTGTTGTGAATTCTGAACCAGATCCGGAACCTGAAAATCGGAATGAATTTGCTCGAATCTTCGCATAGTGTCTATAAGGCAATCCGTAGATTGCTCATCAAAGAAGACGCCAGTTATCCCATCAATGACTGTTTCCAGCGCGCCGCCTCGTCCATAGGCAATGACGGGACAACCTGCCGCCTGGGCTTCGACGATCGCAATGCCGAAGTCCTCCTCGGTGGCGCAGACGAAGCCGCGTGCTTTGCCAAGCAGGTCAGCCACTTGTTCGTCAGATCGATAGCCGAGGAAGTGAATGTTTGAATTTGCCATGGCTTTCAAGCGCGGTAGTTCAGGTCCGTCACCGATGATGAGCAGTGGGAGACCGAGCTGTGAGAACGCTTTCACCAGAATATCGATCCGTTTATGTGCAACCAGCCTTGTGACCGTGATGTAGTAATTCTCACGCTGCAGCGCAGGCTTGAAGCGGTCCACGTCAACAGGTGGATAGATGACCACGGCTTCGCGTTGGTAGGAGTCCGCTATCCGCTTGGAAATGGATTGGGAAATCGCGGCAAACTGATGGACGCGCGCAGCGGCTTTTTTATCCCATACGCGAAAGGCTTGCATGAATTGATCCAGTATCGGATTTTTGCGGGAGTGTGTCCCATTGATGTTGAGATCCAGCCATGCATAGCGCATGGGAGTATAGGTGTAGGAAACGTGCCGCGCGCCGTTGAAATTCTGAATGCCATGTGCCACTGCATAACTAAACGAAACGATGGTCTCGTAGTCTCGCAAGTTAAACTGCTCGATCGCATAAGGCATCATCGGTAGAAACAAGCGATGATGTTTGCGTGCAAATGGGAGACGATCAATAAAAGATGTTCGTATATGACTTTTCGCAATAGGCGTGTGAGTAAAAACCGTTTTGTTGTAAACCAGTGTAAATAGATCGGCGTTCGGAAAAGCTTCGAGCGCGGTGAAGAGCACTTTCTCGCCGCCGCCAAGCGATGGGAGTGCGTCGATCACAAAAGCAATGCGAGGTTCAAATTTCATTTAATTTTTTCCAGACCAAGTCGGCTGTGTGTTGCCATGAAAAAAGTTTTGCGCGGGCGAGTCCTTTTTCTTTTAATGCCAAACGTAAATTGGCATTACTTAAACATTCTTGCATTGCTCGGGCTAAAGTATTGGGTTTTGATAATTCAAAGATCAAGCCCGCCTCGCCAACAGTTTCTGGTAATGCACCGCCATCTGAGGCAATGACAGGCGTGCCACATGCCATCGCTTCAATGGCGGGTAACCCGAAGCCTTCATCGAACGAAGGCAACACCAACATTTCAGCCTGCGCATACAACCCCGGCAAGTCAACTTCACTGGCATAATTCATAAAACGGATTCGCTCATCTCCAAAGAACTTTACGCCTCGAAAAACATAACCGGCTTCGCCTGCGATCACCAGCCAAATGTCTTTGAAATCATCTTTGATGGCGTGCCAGGCTTCCATGAGCCCCGTCAAATTTTTGCGCGGTTGTAGTGAGCCGACGAATAAAATATATTTTTTGGGGAACTCATAGGTCTTCTGAAATGCTTCGGGGTGAAAGATCGCAGTGTCCACGCCGTTGGGCGTGACGATCACGCTTTTAACGCCCAGTTGTTTCTGCACTTTTTGTTTCACATATTCAGACGGTGTGAATACCACTTGAACCCGTCGCGCCAATATTGGCAAAAACAAACGATACCAGGCCGCGAAACTTTTACTGAACCATTCAGGATGTTCAAGCGGGGTCAGGTCATGAATGGTCAATGCTTGTCTGCGAACCATCAACGGTCCCGTATTCGCAGGCGACCATAAAACGGATTTGGATGTTAACTTCGTGGGGAGTACAAACTGCTCCCATGTATGACCTGCTGCCCCGTTCAGCCGCGTCTTTTCTACCCGATAACTGTTACTGAACAATTGAACTATTTCCTGCCCGTAACGTTCCACGCCCGTGATGCGGCGCGAGAGAAAACGTCCATTGATCACGATGTCATGCGTCATGTGCAACCTGACCCGCCCAGAGACCGAGCGCCAACCCCAGCAGCATACGACCGGGAGCAATTGTCCATAGGTAATGATCGAAGAGACTGATGACGCCAAAACCTGTCAGCGTTGCGCTGGCGAGGATGGCAGTCGGTTTTTGAGTTTTGAATAATTGATAAGCAAACGCAATGAATAAGGCCATGAGGAGCAGCAAACCTGGGATGCCAAGCTCTGCACCTGCAAGTAGTAAAACATTATGCACCGGCTCTATGATGTATCCCTCACCTGCGTGCTGTGCGAGTGTGATGATGAAAGCACCGATACCAACTCCGGTCAATGGATGAGCACGAATCATTTCAAACGCTTGTTGCATCAACCACTCGCGCCCGGTCAATGAAAACTGCTCAGTAGCGACAGGAGCATTGCTGACGCGGGTAAACACCAGATCACGGAGAGAATAAAGTGTCAGGGTGGCAGTGAGAATGAGCGCCGAGATCAACAAGAGAAGTTTTTTTCGTTCAAAGTATTTTGATTTCAAGATCAAGATAAACACAAAAGCGACAAGCGCCAGCCAAGCGGAACGTGAAAACGTCAAGCCGATCAGGATAATTCCCAAGCAAAAGAGCAACAGAGCCGGATAGTTCTTTTTTTTGTTTGCAAGAAATAAGCTGGCTGGTCCGAGTAATGTGAGAAATGCAAAGCCACCAAGGATATTGGGATGAGGCAAAGTCCCGTAGGCGCGCAGGATGCGGACACCGTCTGTCAATTGGACAATACTCGCGCCGCGCATGGACGGGTCTAATATGCCGGGCCATTTCATACCAAGTGAGTTAAGGAAGTCAGTAGATTGCAACGCATACCCAATCGAGCCTGCAATGAGTTCAATGCTGAGCGCCGAGCAGAGTCCGAACATGGCGATCTTCCAGACGGTGTGCCATTCGCGGAGGGAGAGGACGAGCAGAAAGATGAGCCAGAAGTGCAAAGCAATGTACAGGGAAGTACGCCAGTCTTGTGACCAGAAGAAGCTGAGAGTTGTAAGCAGAAGGAGAGATAAAGGGATGAAGGCTGAGGGATGGATCGTGAGGCGTGAACTGTTGTCGCGAGCGATGCAGGTTGTAAGCCAGAGAATGACTGCGAGAAGCGCAAGTCCATCGGATAGGAAGAAGAGGGCGTGATCATATGTGAAGTAGACGCGGTTGTGCGAGAATTCTCCGATGGTGCGATAGAGCCAGAAGCAGAGCGCAATGGGAATCAGCCCAATAATAAATGAGTATAGGTGTCGAATGACTCGTTCGGCTTCAAGATGCCATATGCGGAGTGTGCCCAACGATAAAGCAGTCACAAAGGCAAGGAGTGGGAATATCCCCCAGGCAAAAGATGTTATGGGCAGAGATACAGGTGGTTCCACAGGATTAAGCGGTACCGCATTGGGATTTTCGTAAACTATAACGCCGTTAGCGAGCGTCTCTATTTTTCTCCAACCTAGTTGATTGAGAAGCGGAACAAACGGGCTGCGATGGATTTTTCCCCAACGGACTTTTACAGCTTCGAGGGTAGATGGATTTACAAATCCCCAGCGGACACTATGCTCACCTGATTTCTGAAGAATGGGGATGATAGCAGTCATGCCATTGAGCGCCCAGTAGGAAGTGTCAATTTGACCGACGCCGCTTTCACGAAGTTCAGGGAGAGTCCGCGCGGTGTGATAACTGCCGTCAATGGTGGAGGCTGTGGTGAGAAGATTCAGGTTGGCAAATTGATCCCCGAAGCCGAAGGTTACGTAGCGCCATTGGGAATTATCGTTTACGTTGAGGAAATCCACGATGGGTTGCATGTTGATGGGATTGGGTTGGAGCGGGAAAACTAGCGGCGTGAACCAGGCTCCAAGTGCGGTCACAGCGAAGATAGAAAATGTCAGGATTGTGGCAAAGTTTTTTCGAAGCGAAGCAGGTAACGGCTTGGAAGCGAGGCGGAGCTTTTGCTTAAGTCCAATAAAAAGAATCCCGAAGAACGGCGTCAGAGTCAGGCTTGCCCAAAATGTGAAGCGGTCGTAGGTGAGCCATTCCCAGGCTTTGCCGAAGACGAGGCGCGGGAGAGGTGTGGTACCGCCAAGCCCGAATAGAAAAAGGACAGCGAAGGAAATCAGCAAGCCAGCAAAGCGCGGATGCCATTTGCGAAAGAGGAACGGAATGACTGCGATCAGCGGACCATACAGTGGAAAGAAAAATATGGCGAACGCGAGCGGGTCGGCGAAAAAGTTATGACGGGAAAGATGGTCAATGGGAGTTTGGATGATTTGATCCGCGCCCCATTGCCAGAATGGGAAGATGACGAGGAGACAGGTGATCGATGCAAATACAATGAAAAGCGTGAAGCGTCCAAAAAGATTTAGCCACGGATGCATCGAGGCATGGATATTTGTTTGTTTGCCTTGATTGCTCATCAAGCTGTTTATTAAAATTGCAAAAAACAAAAAGGGTTGCACCATGAGGGTGGCGTGGTGCATTGCCATGGAAGTTGTAATGAGTGCGACTGCGAGAGTGAAGTTGTGAAGACCGCCATCGCGCAGGTAACGAGCGAGGCTCGCCGCGGCAAATAATGCGGTGAGTGTGCCCGTCAGGAATGGCAGTTGACCGAAGATATGTGCTGTGACATAAATGGGCAGCAGGAGTGCGGATGCCAATGCTGCGTAGGACGCCGCTGTTTTGCCGGTGAAGATTCTACTGAAGGCATAGATGCCAAGTGGATACAGCGTCGTGACGATCCACAAGATCAGTGCGAAGGCTTTATCGAAGCCGAGCATGGGGATGAACAGCGCGATCAGTTGATGAGTGAGTGGAGGATAGGAAACAACCGTGAAGCCTGTATACCAGCGCGTCTCCCACAATGAGAACCAGTTCTCGGCATAGTGATTGGCAAAAAGCATGTGAGTGTACGCATCGTAGCTGAGATGGTAGCGCCCTGTCACGATGAAAAATCCGTGACAGATGAATGCGATCAGAACAGCCATCCAAACGCGACGCGGCATCATGCAGGTTTGTTCTCTGTAATTTGGATTTCGACTCGCTTTGGACTTTGACGTTTCTCCAGGGCACGGTTGAAGGCATGCAGATATTTTCGGCAGGTCTCAGCCGGACGAGTACGTTGGATCGCGCTGAAGTTATGTGAGGTTTGTTGGTGCCGTTTTTCAGGCGAAGCTAGTAATTTTCCAATTGCGTTGTAGAGCTCTTTGGTATCGCCGCTTTTGAAGAACTCCACTTGCAAGTCGCTTTCACTGACCAACTCTTTGATCTCGTTCAAGTCTGAGACAACTACAGCCCGCCCCCAGGTGGCGGCTTGATAAAGCACACTGGACGAACCGGTCGAAGCGGTATACGGCAAAACCACGATCTGTGCGCGGCGAAATAATTGCATCACCTCATCCTCCGCGACTTGCCCGAGCCAGTGAATACCGTCCGTGTTTTCGTATTTTTGTTTTAAGGTGTGTACATAATTTGGAAAGCGAACATGTTCAGCGCCTGCAATGGTCAACTTTAGTTTGGGATGATCCCGCCGCAACAGTTGAAAGGCTTCGAGCAATAATTCCAAGCCTTTGAATGGCGCAAAGGTCGTGAAGAACAACAATTCCTGCGAATCAGATTCTTTTAAATATTCTGGTTCATGATAAGCGCCGATCGGAATGTGCGCGCACTCTACGCTTCGCGTGGTGAGCCAGTCCACATAGTGGCGCATCGTCAGGCAGGTCATGTCAGCTCGAGTGGTAATGTTCGTTAGCAAGCGTGCACCGAATCGTGCGAAAGGTCCGCCCGGCGCATCAAGCGCGTGCAAGTCCACCAATTCAACTAATTCGTGCAGGGTCACGACCGTTGGGAATCCCAAACGTTGGGTGAATAGCGGCGTAAGTAAACCGGATACGTTGACCGCAGGCGACTTGCCAAAGATGGATGCCCCAAGGTTGAACCAGACTACATCCGGATTCAAACGCTTCACGCGTGACAAAATAGCTGCGCGCGCTTTCCATTGACCGGGTGCCCAGCAATAGTCTATTTCTGTCGCCCCGAGATGATTGGGCGCGTTCTCGTTGTTATGTGAACCCGCCAGCACGGTGATGCGTGAAAATGAACCGGATTGCGCCAGTGTACGTGTGATGTGATATCCATATTGTCCAATGCCGGTAATGGCTGGGGGGAACGGACTAACGATTGTCAAATGCATAGGTTCGGTCGCATTATCTCACATGAATAACACTCAGACTACAAGACCCCCTGATCCATTACGTTTGACAGAAGCCAGTGAGGGAAGTATAGTTTTGCCCAATATGTTTACTGGTACCCTTGAACGCGCTATTCTCGAAACGCTGGCGTATTCGGATATTTTCGAATATCCCTTGCGCCTGGAAGAGTTACATCGCTATCTGCCGATCGTTGCGGATATTGAACAGGTATCACAGGCATTGAGTCTGCTAACGGAACGAGTGGGAAAGCAGGATGGTTTTTATTTTTTGTCTGAACACGAAAACGTTGTACAGATTCGCAGACAACGTGAAGCCTATTCACAAAAATTGCTGCAGCGCGCCTTGAAGTATGGACGTATGCTGGGCGCTTTGCCATTTATCCGCATGGTGGCATTGACCGGCTCTTTAGCTGTCATGAACAGCGCCAAGGGTGCAGACTTTGATTACATGCTTGTTACTGCTCCCAACCGTGTTTGGACGGCGCGCGCATTTGCTTTGCTGTTCAACCGTGTGACACGTTTATTGGGTCATATACTGTGCCCAAATTTGATCGTTGCTGAAACCGCACTTGCATGGACACGGCATGATTTGTATTCTGCGCGTGAGTTGTGTCAGATGATCCCGATCACAGGGGTGGATGTGTATCAAAGATTGATGAAGTCAAATGAGTGGGTGAAGGAATTTTTACCGAATGTCCCTCTGGAGTACGACGGCTTGCCGTCGCACATGCGGGAGCAAGCTCCCGCACTCCAGAATGTGCTTGAACTTCCCTTACGCGGAAAACTCGGCGGTAAATTTGAAGCTTGGGAAATGAACCGCAAGATCGCACGTTTCTCAAAGCAGGCTGGTTTTGGCGAAGAGACAGTCTTCAATGCCGAAATCTGCCAGGGGAATTTCGATCACCATCGGAGTAAGACAAAAGAAATGCTTGAAGATAAATTATCGGCACTTGAAAAGGAGGTGACAGTCACCTTCAAGGTGACTGTCACCTAAACTTATTTTGACTCAAATCATCCTCGGTCAATCCTACTACCTGCGCTTTGATCCCAAACTTTGGGAGGCTATGCAACCCTATCCGCCGTTAGGGACGTTGTATGCCGCGAGCTGGCTGCGTCAGCATGGATATGAGGTCGCGTTGTTCGATGCGATGCTGGCAGAATCTGAAGAAGAGTGGGCTGTTGCATTGGATTTGCATAAACCGCAATATGCAATCATCTATGAAGACAACTTCAATTATCTTTCCAAGATGTGCCTCTTGCGGATGCGTGATGCAGCGTTCAAGATGATCGCGATGGCAAAGTCACGCGGGTGCATTGTCATCTTGTGCGGCGCGGATGCGACCGATCATTATAAGGATTATCTTGAAGGCGGTGCGGATTACTGTCTCATCGGCGAAGGGGAGGAAACGCTGATCGAATTGCTGAATCAACTATCAGTGGGGAAAGAGGCGGAGCAAGTTATCGGACTCGCCTCACGAACCACGCTCCACGCAACACGCAGAACCGATATCACCAATCTTGATGCGCTCCCTTTCCCCGCCTGGGATTTGGTTGACGTTGCGCGTTATCGAAAATTATGGCTGGAGCATCATGGCTATTTTTCGATGAATATGGTGACGACGCGCGGCTGTCCGTATCATTGCAACTGGTGCGCCAAGCCGATCTGGGGACAGCGCTACAACTCGCGCTCGCCTGAGAATGTGGCGGCAGAGATGAAGTGGTTGAAGGAAAATTTTGCGCCCGATCACATCTGGTTCGCGGATGATATTCTAGGGTTGAAGTCGAATTGGATCGAAAAGTTTGCGGAGTTGTTGAATGAAGCGGATGCGGTGATTCCATTCAAGTGTTTGCAGCGTGCAGATTTGGTCAATGAAAAGACAGCGCGTGCACTGGCTAAGGCGGGCTGTAAAACTGTGTGGCTCGGCGCAGAATCGGGTTCGCAAAAGATACTCGATGCGATGGATAAGGGGGACAAGGTGGAAGATATTTATCGCGCGGCGAAGTTGTTGCGTAAAAATGGAGTCGAAGTCGGATTCTTTTTACAGTTCGGTTATCCCGGTGAAGTATGGAGCGATGTGCAAAAGACTCTGAAGATGGTGCGTGAGTGCGCGCCCGATGATATCGGGATTTCAGTTTCGTATCCATTGCCGGGAACGAAGTTCTTTGAGCGCGTGAAAATGGAATTGGGCGAGAAACAAAATTGGACTGACTCAGATGACCTGGCGATGTTGTATCATGGTCCGTTCCCGACTGAGTTCTATCGAATATTACATGGACGAGTCCATTATGAGTTTCGGATGCGCAACGCCTGGCGAAAACGAAATTGGAAACATGTTTTGCGAACGCCTTATTATCTGATGGGCTGGTTTAGTTCAGAATTGAAACTTAGAAAACAAGCGAACCTGTATGGCGGTTGATCTTTATTTGCGCGTGCGCGAAAAAGAGGGTCGACTTTATTCAGACGATGTTGTTGCCCGGCTGCCTTTTGTAACGAATGGACATCCGCTTGCAGACGAATGGCGTGATCGTTCTGTTTCCGCTTCACGCCTGATCCGCTACCTGTCTGCTAAGCCCAAGCCGCTTTCCATTCTTGATTTGGGATGTGGAAATGGCTGGCTCTCGAATCTGTTGCGTAATTCGGGTCATTATGTGATCGGTGTGGATCAAAATGTTTACGAGCTTAAGCAAGCTGCACGAGTCTTTTCATTGCCTCCAAATTTGTCGTTTCTTCATGCTGATATATTTTCCGCCCCGTTTGCGCCTGGAACTTTTGATGTCATCCTCCTTGCCAGCGTCATCCAATATTTCCATGATCTGCCTGCTTTACTCAATGAGTTGTTTTATTATCTGAAACCGCAGGGAGAGATCCACATTATTGACAGTCCGCTTTACACCGATGGTGAAATAACCAACGCCATCCAGCGCAGTAGACAATATTATTCAAGCCTGGGCTTCCCTGAAATGGCAGACCAATATTTTCATCACTGTGAATCGGATATAAACGGATTTGATTCGAAATGGTTATATCGCCCTGGTTTGCGCGCCCTCCGCTTGAAACGTTTACTACGATCTTTCGATTCCCCATTTCCGTGGGTTGTGATCAGGAAACAAACAATGGCTCATCGTGATGAGACCATCTCCGAAGCTTTTTCACGTACTGCCAAAAAATACGATGCGTTTTCCGAAGACCATCCGCATCTCACGCGCATGCGTAACAAAGTTTATGCTCATGTCGAACGCTTCATCCCGAAAGATGCTCGCCTGCTTGAGTTGAACTGCGGCACCGGAATCGATGCAGTTGAACTGGCGAAGCGTGGATATCGCGTGCATGCCACCGATAACGCTCCTGGCATGTTAAATCAATTGCCCGATAAAATTGCCAGCAATCATGTGGGCGAGAAAATCACTTTTCAACAATGTTCTTTTACAGAGTTGGATAAAGTGCAAGGCGCACCGTTCGATGCAATTTTTTCTGACCTCGGTGGCTTGAATTGCATCTCGGACCTTTCGCCTGTGATTCAACAACTGCCGAAGGTGTTGCGTCCCGGCGGGCTGATTACCTGGGTGCTCATGCCGCCAGTCTGTTTGTGGGAGTTGGCTGAGATTTTTCGCGGACATCCGTGTTTGGCGTTTCGACGCTTTGCTTGCCACGGCACGCGTGCTCATCTTGAAGGATTAAATTTCATAGTGTATTACTTCACGCCCAAAAAAATATTGCAGTGGTTTGGAGCTGAATACGACTGCCTGACGATTGAAGGACTCTCCGTTTTTACGCCGACTGCTGAATCGAAAAACTTTGCCAAGCGATATGCACGCCTCTACCGCACTTTGAGCTGGCTCGATGACCGATTAGCCTTACTCTCCCCCTGGCGGGGTTGGGGTGATTTCTTCATCATCACCATGCGCTATCAACCCAAGGGGAAATGAATCTATTCACCAGGCTCGCTCGTAATAGTCTATGGATATTGAGCGCGCGTGTGGGAGCGCAAGCTTCCATGGTGATCGTTACCTATCTGCTTGCGCGGCGACTGGGTACCGCAGGTTTTGGCGAATACGCTTTCATTGCCACAGCAATTGTGATCGGCAATACACTCACCACATTCGGCTCGGATATGTATCTCATCCGTGAGATCGCCGCGAAATCTGAACTCTCCGAATTGTCCCCAGTTCTATTCCTTCAACTCCTTTTATCCTTCTTGTTTATTGGATTTGTTTACTTGCTCGCTCGGTATTTGCCAAATCAAACACCTGAGACCGTATTGGCTTTGAAAGTTTACAGCTTTGCGCTGATCCCTTTGGCATTCTTTACAGTATTTACTTCCGCGCTGCGCGGCGCACAAAAAATGACTGCTTATGCCTGGCTGAATCTTGTCATACCGGTCATTCAAGCCCTGGCGATCTTTATTTTTATTCAGCATGGAACAAATATCGTGACACTCGCATATTTATTGTTGCTCATTCAAATTGCAGGGGCAATATTAGGCGGGATATTCTGCTCCGCAAATTTCCCAAGGTTTTGGATAGGTATACGCTTCTCGTTGGATAAGCTACTAACCCTGTTTGTCGCGTGTCTGCCCATTGCTCTGATCGCCATATCAGGGATTGTTTACCAAAAAATGAGTATTGCCATGCTCTCTTTTCTCAGTACTGCTTCGGGAGTAGGGTTATTCTCTGCCGCCGCGCGCGTAGTGGAAGCGGCGCGTATAGGTCACTTCGCTGTGTTTACAGCCTTGTATCCTGCCATGGCGAATACAGACCACGACCAATCATCCAAAGGAACTTTCAGATTTTCATGGTATTTGCTTCTTACTATTTCAGCAATAGGTTCCATTCTGATATTTTTGCTTGCAAAACCAGTTGTGGATATTTTCTTTGGGGCAGAGTATCAAGCAGCGATCCCAGTGTTGAAAGTTCTAGCTTTCACGCTGCTTCCTTATACAGTAAATTCTTTTCTCTCGCTTGTATTTTTGGCAAGGAAAAAAGAAAAAGTTGTCCTGCATGTGTTTATAGTTTCCCTTCTGATGCTTTTGACATTGAATCTGTGGTTCATTCCACGTGCTGGACAAATGGGGGCAAGTTGGGCAATTCTCGTGGCAGAGATTACGCAGGCAATTTTATTTCTATTGGCATGGCTGAACAGTCCTTTCCGCCAAATAGACACCGTACCCTCCAAAGGAGTTTCTTATGAGCTTTCCGATTTATCCTGATAAACATAAACTGAAGGAGCTTTATGGCGCGCGAGACATTGTTGGTTATCGAAAACGGATCGGACGAATGCCTAACCTGCACTCTCCCGAAGGAATTTTATTTTGTTTGGAGCGTGGTTTGCCATGGCGTTTGCGCTGGCGTATTCCTGTGGAACGTGCGGGCGGGATGAATGGCGATCTCTTTGCTTTGAAGAAACCAAAAGGGAAAGTAGGCATTATGACAGGTTTCGGTGGCGGATCACCGATGACCGTCGAGCTGGCGGAGGAATTTGTAGCTATGGGAGTAAAAAGGATGATCCTTATGACCTGGGGAGGAACACTGCAATCTGACTTAAAGCCAGGTGATATCGTTGTGATTGATCGAGCGATTCGTGATGAAGGGACTTCCTACCATTATCTACCTCCTTCTAAATATGTAGATTCTGATCCACAGTTGGCAGATCAATTAGCAGACACGATCAAAGCCCGCGGCGGTACCTGTTCACGAGGAACTACCTGGACAACCGACGCTCCTTATCGTGAGACTTTCGAGGAAATTAAACAATATCAATCTGAAGGTGTAAAAACTGTCGAAATGGAGTCTGCTGGATTGTTCACAGTGGGACACGTGCGCAAGATACCAACAGTTTCTGTAGTGGTTGGTATGGATAGCCTCTCTAGCCTTCAATGGCAAGTCCCTGATAGGCTGGATAATATTCTCGCTTCGCTTGAGCTTGTATATCAAGCATCCCTGGATGTGCTAAAAGATCAATAAATCGATTGTCATGCAATACCTTCGCCAAAATGAAATAACAAAGTAGGGCTTACCGGGTAAAGTCAGTTTGCGAAAATGACTTGCCCTGAGAAGCCCATGCCAGAAACTTAAGCACTTTTATAAGTTATACAACCGCTTGTCTGTTTTGTTCGAGGTGTGTTTAAAATATTTGGCAGCACAACTTTGACAACCGAGGCAATGTTCATTGTGCGTGTGCGCCAGTGTAGAGGAGTTGGTAAACCAGAAAAGGCTTACAATAATTGTATGAAGGATTTATGCTTCAATACTTTACAAACTGTCTTATTTGCATTCCTGCTTTGGGGATGTGGACTGAGTCCAGTGCGGGATTCTGTGACAGAACTACAACAAGGATGTTCTTCACCTGGAACGATCATTTCAGCGGATCTTCCCCAGCCGAAGCAAGGCTACGGATATAGTTATCGCGTTTACCTTCCACCCTGTTTTACAACCAAATCAGAATCCCGCTATCCGACGCTTTACTTGGTTCCAGGTCGCTCCAGTTTGCCCGACGCCTGGTTCACGGCCGGTCTTGTTGATGTTGTTGATCGCTTGATCCTCAATAGAGAGATTTCACCATTCATCATTGTCGCCACTGAAAATATCGAGAGCGACCCTTTGGCTGAAATAATTTACAACGAATTGCTTCCACAGATCGAAACTCAATACCCAGTAATAAATAACCGACAGTACCGCGCTGTGGCGGGTGGCTCACTTGGTGGGATCGCTGCCTATCGATTGGTTTTTCAACATCCTGATTCTTTTTCCAGTGCAGGCATATTTGGGGCAGGCGCAATTTCAGGCGAAGAGAACCGTATCAATAGCTGGCTGATGTCCATGAAAGCTGATGATCGCATCCGCGTGTTTATGGATACCGGCACTGAAGATCCGCTCATGCTGGAACGTGCCGAAGTACTTAAATCTATGTTGGACGATATGGGGATTGAAAACCTGTTACACTCAAGTCAAGGTGGGCATACGTATACATATTGGGCCAGTAACTTTGAGATGTATCTCAAATGGCTGGTGAAAGATTGGCAGAATTAAAAAGATAACAATTGCTAGGAAGTTTATGATGAATGCAGCAGCGCATCGAATTTTTTACGCACTTCGCGAATATCGTCCCACATTTGGGCTTTCGGAGAGCCCGGCTCGCGCGTTGGATTTCGTAACAAATAGGATGGATGAAAGATCGGCATAACCCAGCGCCCCTGCAACTGTGACCATTGTCCGCGCAGAGAGGTAATGCCCGTCCGACCGAGAATCGATTGGCAGGCAACATTCCCAGTTAATAACATAATGACCGGGTCAATGAGGCGGATGATCTCGAATACATAAGGACGATAATATTTGATCTCGTCATCGGTTGGTTTACGAAACGCCTTTCCATCTTCACCGGGCGGCAGACGGAAGACCGAGTTGGTGATATACACATCCTTTTCAGGATCGAAATCTGCGGCTTGCAAAATTTTATCGAGCAACTGTCCTGCACGACCGACGAATGGTTTGCCTTTGATATTTTCTTCCGGACCCGGCGCTTCACCAACGATAAGTAATTTCGCTTGTGGGTTTCCCCGGCTGATGACTACGTTGGTCCCAGCCTTGGCAAGCGGATCATCCTGTATTTGCCGCATTGCTTCGAACAATTCGGCGAGTGATGAATACTTGAGTGAGCCTGAGTTAAATATATCAAGTTGAGACATATTGATATCCTTGTTATATAAAACGAATTTTACCGTAAGCTTCCACTTTCGTATTCACGAATGGCGGAGAAAGGCTGCAGATATTTTCAAAGAATTAGGTTATTCGATTTCAAAGGTTAAATTTTTATTAAAAACCGATAAAATTGTTCATATGGTACTTTAGTCCCCGAAACTTTTGCCGGGCATTAGGGTTACTCGAAAGTAGATACAAAGGAGATTTATGGCTACACAAGTTGAAACAACCACCACAACCTCATTTTACGACCGCCCCGGTGTTCAAAAAAGCGTTATCGCTGTTGCAGGCGGAATTCCGTTTGGCATGGAGCGCGTTACCAATTCGTCTGTTGGCATTGGTGGCGTATATGGCACATGGGGCGCAAGTTATGACAATGCGAACCTGCCCGCGTTTTTAGAAGAAAGGCTTGGACATCCGCTTCAAGCGAACGAGAAGTTGAATCTGTCCGAATTAGGTTTTCTCAATCGACAGCATACCCCGCTCAACCTCACACCCGAAGAACATATCCAATTGGAAGTTGAAGTAGGGACAAGGTTCCTGATTGAGGCGATTAAAGCTTGTAATTGGCAGCCCTCTGAAGTGGAAGCTGTGCTGATCGGCATGAGCGCGCCACTTTCAGAAGATTACCTTAACCTGATCACCAAAGCTGCAGGGATTCCTGAAAGCGCGCTGAAGGTTGCGATCCATAAAGCCTGTGACGGCTCCACGAGCAGCCTGCATCTGGCATTGAACCCTGAACTGCCCGAGAATTTGCAGCTCGATCAAAATATCGCCGAGTCACTATACGGCAAAAAAGTATTAGTCGGCGGCATCGAAGGTTTGAGCCGTTTCGTAGGGACATCGCATGATGCCAATGCTCTGCAGTTGTTTGGAAATGCAGCCGGCATAGTAGGCGTGATCCCCGGTACGACGATGAAGTTTCTGGCTGGCAGGTCGCGCGAAGTGTTTGATAATGACGGCGTGCTTCAGGTGGCGATGTATTATCCACACTCGCGCCAGAAAACCGATGGCGGTTATAACGTGGACGTGACCGAGCCTTCGGAACATAACATCCGTGTGGCTGGGTTGATGCATGAGCCGCATGATGGTTCGTCCATTTCCATGGCGGGACCGATGGGCATGGTCAAGTTGTTTGTGCGTACGGGTGTGCAAGTGGTACGCGAAGTATATGCTGCTTACCAAGCCAAACTAGATGAGCTAGGGATGGCTGGGAAGACTCTGGCGGTTGCCATTGTCCATCACGCCAATTACAAGATCAATAAGCTGAAGGAAAAACAATTACTTGGGGAGGGGATTTCTCTTCCGATGCCTTGGCTGTTGAGTGATTTTGGTAATGTGAGTGCTGCGTCCAATATGATCGCATTTTTGCGTGAGTTGCCGAATATGAAACCCCTTGATCATATACTCATCGATGGCTTTGGCGCAGGTACCTACTACGACACGCTGGCAGTGGAGCTTGGAGGGTAACCCAAGGCCATTCGTACCAGAAACAGATTTCCCCTGCGTGTGATGCGCTGCGTTGACGAATCGTCCATCGTTCACGTGGTTGACAGTTGTAATTTCATCCACAACCGCACTTTTTTCAGGTGCGGTTGTGTTTTTGTAACCTTTCTGCAAGGCTATCGTCCTGATTGCAGGAACAGATTACAATAAATGTATCGCTATTCTCAAAACCAGGATGTCGTTCGCCTGTTGCTTTTACTCAAAAGTACGGAACAGGAATACCCGCCTCCGATGATGACCCAGAGGCGCAGTACGTTTGTCAGCCTTATGTTTAAAATATTGTTTTGGCGCCCACGCATTTGATCTACTCACCAACAAAAAACTCCTGCGATTTCGCAGGAGTTTTTTGTTGGAACTAAGCTTCGCTTTGTTTGGGTTTGCGGAACCAATTTTGCCATTCGCGATTTTCCCACACTACCAGGATGGGAGCGGCGTTGAAAATGGACGAATACGTTCCGCTGAAAATACCCACAAGCAGGATGATCACGAAGTGCCGGATGCTCTCACCCCCGAATAGTGCCAGGGAGAACAGGGTGAACATAACGGTCAATTGGGTATTGATCGAGCGGTCGAGAGTTTGGATGATCGAGTGATTGACGAGGGTCTCGTAGGAGATGCGACGATAGACGTGTGAGTTCTCGCGGACGCGGTCGAACACCACGATGCTATCGTGTACGGAAAAGCCGATGACGGTCAGTAGGGCTGTTAGGAACAGCGCATCTGCCTCCCAGCCAAGGAAGAAGGCAAGGATCGCCTCGACTCCCAGCACCACAAGCACATCATGTAACATGGCGATGACGGCGGCTGCGCCATAACGGACGGCGTGATCAACGCCGCGAAAGGCGTATGAAATGTAAGCCAGCATAGCCAAGGCTGCCATTAAGATGGCAATGCCAGCGGCACGGGTGACTTCAGCACCAACGGAGGGGCTGACTGAGGAAAAGGTCAGCACTGTGATGGTTGCGCCGGTTTGTTTTTCAAGCTCAGCAACGATCTGACCCTTGGTGCTGTCATCGATGCGTTTTGAGCGGATGGCGTAAGAGTCCTCGCCAAGCGGTTGAACGACAGGAGCGGTATCTGGTGCCAGTTCAAGGAAGATACTTTTTACTTGATCGTTCGATGGGCGGGTTCCCGTAAACTGGACTTCGAGCAGCGAACCGCCGGTGAAGTCAATGGCGAGTGGCAGGGGTGCCTTGATGTTGATCCAGTTGAGGATCAAAAAGACAATACCCGGGATGATCACCAACAGGGAGATCAGAAAATACATGTAGCGATTTTTGATGATATTCATGGGTGTTTCCTATAAACCAAACCAGCGGGGATGTTCAACTGATTTGAGGTTATCGAGCACAGTATGCAGGAAGGTGCGGGTCACAATGATGGCGGTGAACAAGCTAACGCCCACGCCCAAAGCCAGCGTGATCGAAAAGCCTTTGACCATGCTCGCACCGAATGAATTGCCGAAGATATAGAGAATAACGCAGGTGATGAGCGTGGATGTGTTTGAGTCACGAATGGAAGGCCAGGCGCGGCTCCAACCCAGGTCGATCGCTTGACGCAGGTTTCTGCCCGCGCGCAATTCTTCTTTCAACCGTTCAAAGATCAGGATGTTCGCATCCACTGCCATACCGATACTCAAGATGAAACCAGCGATACCAGGCAGAGTTAGAACGACGGGAATGAGCCTGAACAGTGCCAGAGAAAAGATGGCATAACTGATCAACGCCAAGGTTGCAATTAACCCCGGCAGACGGTAATACAAAAGCATGAATATGATCACCACGCCCAAGCCAATGTAACCAGCCAGCAAACTCTTGCGGACAGATTCTTCGCCGAGGGTTGCGCCAACCGTACGGCTTTCCACCACCTTGATCGGGACAGGCAGTGAACCATACTTAAGTTGTGCGGCGAGTGCATTAGCAGTGTCTGCTGTAAAGCTGCCGGTAATTTGCCCAGACCCGCTTGTGATCGCACTGTTGATGGAAGGCGCTGAGATCACACGTTTGTCGAGAGTGATCGTTAGGATCTTGTTGATGTTTGCAGCGGTATGATCGCCAAATATCTTTGTGCCCTCAGATGTCAGGGTGAAGTCAATATTATATTTTCCGCTGATGCTGGCTGTTGACACCCCGATTGTGACCAATTCCTTACCGGTCATAATGGTATGGTAAACAGGTTGGGCTGGTGCTGTGGTGCCATCCGTTGCGGGTGCAGGTGTGGCGGCAGGCGTCGAACCGGTGGCGAAGTCGGTTTCGATCAGGCTGCCTTCTGCCGGTCGGGTGTCGCCGGTATCTACAAACTCGAGCAAACCGGTTTGTTGCAGAGATGTGATCACTTCTTCCGGTTTTTTGACACCCGGAAACTCTGCCACAATACGGCGGTCACCCGCAGTTTGCATGACAACTTCGCTCACGCCCAAAGCATTGGCGCGTTTTTCCAGGATCTGGCGGGTAGTTTCCAGATCACCGGCGGCAATGGTTGAGCCGGCTGGCACGTCTGCTTCGAGCAGGGTTTGTAAGCCGCCGCGCAGATCAAGACCAAGTTTGGTTTCGACATTGCGGGAGAACAAAGGGTCGCCGCTCACGTTAAAAGGGTTGATAAGGCTGATTGCCTTGCTGGTATCGACCCAGATCGAGATCGCCAACAGGACGATGATCGTGATCAGCCAGTTTGTGTTACTACGATTCATAAGTATCTTCTCCATCCACGAAAATGCCAGCCTTGGGCTGGCGCGGGCGTGATTATACTCCCATT
>JBDTWO010000055.1:0-25962 GCA_040006635.1 Chloroflexota bacterium | reverse complement strand
TACTACACCAACATGGGACTCACCGCCGAGAACGTCTCGGTCAAATATGGCATCAGTCGTGAAGACCAAGATGAGTTCTCATTGAAGAGTCATCAGAAAGCTGCCCATGCTGTGAACTCTGGCTTGTTCGATCCTGAACTCGTGTCGGTTGATGTTGAAGTAACCGAACTGGATGAGGATGATAAGCAGGTCAAAAAGAATTTCACCGTGAAGCGTGATGAAGGTCCGCGTGCGGATACGAACATCGAAGCATTATCCAAACTCAAACCAGCCTTCAAGGAAGGCGGAGTCGTGACTGCTGGCAACTCGTCCCAAATGTCTGACGGCGCTGCGGCAGTCATGGTCATGTCTGCGGACAAGGCGGCTGAACTGGGACTTGAACCTCTGGCGAGATTTGTTGCGTTTGCCGTGGGTGGCGTTCCGCCTGAATTGATGGGCATTGGTCCCATCGTTGCGATTCCCAAAGCCTTGAAGATAGCTGGCTTAACCCTAAACGATATTGACCTGATAGAATTGAACGAAGCTTTTGCCGCGCAAGGACTGGCTGTCATCCGCACCCTCGAAATTGACGAGAGCAAAGTCAACGTCAATGGCGGCGCGATCGCCCTCGGTCATCCACTGGGCTGTACGGGTTCGAAGCTCACCACGCAGTTGATCTACGAAATGGGTCGCCGCAAATCGAAATATGGCATGGTCACCATGTGTATTGGTGGCGGCATGGGTGCCGCGGCGATCTTTGAGAATTTACAAAATTAATGACACTGTAGGGGCGAGGTCATCTCGCCCCATAACCGCCCAAATAAAAATTATTTTGGTTCGAAAAATATTTCAATAAACAAGGCGGGGGGACCCCGCCCCTACAAATAATAATAGGAGAAATAACTATGCCCCTCACAGTCCCACAACTTATGGAAAAAATGCCCGAAGCCTTCCTCCCCGAAAAAGCACAAGGCGTCAACGCGGTCATTCACTTCAAGTTCACGGGTGCAGAACCCGGCGATTGGAACGCAGCGATTGCCGATGGGAAATGCGCTGTTGCACAAGGTGAGCCCAGCAGTAAGGCTACCATGACTCTCACTGCCGATTCCACCGACTACATCAAGCTCTTCACCGGCGAACTCGATGGCATGCAAGCTTTCATGCAGGGCAAACTCAAATTGGGCGGCGACTTGAACCTGGCGATGAAATTGATGCAGATGTTCAAGATCAAGTAAGATTGCAGAATCAAAAAGGTACCTTGGCAGTATCGAGGTGTCTTTTTGATTCTGCTGAAGCTCACATAAACAACGAGAACACACTACCAATGGCGTACGTTATAAGACAGGCTGCAATACCCGCGATAATGGTTGTTAGAATTCCGGCGGTCCGTGAGCGCAGCCAGCCAGCGACGCCAATGCCTCCAATGAAAATGTAAATTGCTGCGAACGTAATAAGCAATGCGCCTATGTTGAGATTATTTAATTCAGTTGGAACTCTATTCAGTTCGGCCGTGGCAGAAAAAGATAATACTGCCACGATCAGCGAATATAGGAACATGGCAGATGCAGCAGAGAATACCACAATCCCTGCTGTGCCTAATTTCCCACGCTCGCTCGCCGTTAGAAGTTGGATCACCGCGGCAAGTGAAAAGCCAGCTAGAACCCCAGCGAGGCTTGCCAGCGCGCCCGCTTCTGCCAAATAGTTTTCTACAGTCATAAATTCTCCTCACGTAAAGTAATATCAAAATGCTTTTTTAATAACGCACGAAATTCTATTTCGTTTTGAATGAAAAACTCTTCCCGCTGTCCGTTCGTGGTCACAATAAGCCGGTTATTATCAAGCGAGATGCGGCCTGTTTCTGTCAGGCGCGAAATGATGCGGTTGCGTGTGAAGATGGACTCGTGGGATGTTTGGTGATAATGACAAGCCGCTTCATACTCAGCTGGGAATTGGTGAGGCGTCAGATCGAAATAATATTGCCTTTCGATTTTATCTTCAGACTCTCTTTGCCAGAGTTGGTAGCCATCCCTGAACGGTTCCAGTTTATAGGCTCTTGACCCTTGCTCCTGCCAATCGGAGTTATCAATATCCAGCGGCTGTGTAAATGTATCACCCCAGCCCACGTCGACCAGCCAGCGCGTGGACTGTTTCGGCGCGCGTACCACCAATACGAGATGATCGAAGTCAATGCCGAAGGTGTCATCTGCTTCGTGATAATCGCGGGCGTTGAGATAGGTCACCTCAAAGCCGATCTGTTTCAATAGCCATGCAAAGAGCCCGTTGAGTTCGTAGCAGAATCCGCCGCGTTTGTTGATGATGAGCTTGTTCCAGATGGCAGACTCGTCGATATGAATGACGCGTTTAAGTCCAATATCCAAATTCTCGAAGGGGATGTTCAGCAGGTGTGCGAGCTGTAAACCACGCAGAGTAGTAACATCTGGTCTTGTGTGGAGAGAATAGTGGATACGCTCCAGATATGGGATGGTATTCATTAGATAGACCGTTGGTGTAAGGGGGGGCAGGTACCCTGCTTCACGCATTTTCCTCAGGGGGCTTTATGGCACGGAATTCACGATAGAGTAATAAGTCGTATACGATCTTGATACTGCCGCACAAAATGATGGGGAGGCTGAATAATGAGGGGATGCTGAAAAAGAGTCCGGTGATCATCGGGGAGACGGATGCGCCTACCGAGCGCGCAATGGCAGTGACGCCTGAAGCGGCCGAGCGTTCGTCGGCGGTGACAACAGCCATCGTGTAGGATTGACGCGTGGGTACATCCATTTGAGAGATGCTGAAGCGTAAGAGCAAGAGTCCAATCGCGAGCGGCAGGTTGGGCATGAAGGGGACAAGAATCAATAAAATATTCGAGGGGATGTGCGTGAAGACCATCGTGTTGATCAAGCCGATCTTGTTTGCCATCGGCACGGCGAGCAGTGCCGAAATGCCTGCCAGAATATTTGCCCCAAAGAAGATACTGCCTAGCACACCCGAGTCGATGCCGAAGCGCACATGGAACCAATAGGCAAACATACTTTGCACGATCAAGCCGCCTGCGAACGCGTCCATTGCAAACAAGGCACTGAGCTTGAACACCACCTTGCGCGAGCGATGCAAGCCGAGGATGCGTTTCGCTTCGATTTTTTGCGCCACGACTTCAATAGAATTTGTAAGACCAAGAAACAGCAGTAGCAGAAGAACCCCGCCAATCGAATATCCAGTCAACACCACGCTATATGCATCCAGTGCAGACCAGCCGCCGTTTTGCAGGGACTGCGCAAGCCAGCCGCCGATAAGCGCACCTGTGGCTGTCGCGAATGAGCCGACCAGGTTGTACCAGGCGAAGACGTTGGTGCGTTTTTCATTCGAGACTAGTTGCGTCAGGCTGGCTTGTTCAACGGATAGGAATGGACCGATCTCATTTCCGCTGGGACTGATGACACCGATGATCGCCGCGATCATTAGGATGACAACCTCACGCGTCATCACGAAGGCGACGCCTGCTCCAGCCATCAATAAGGCTCCCACTAGCAATGTCTTTTTTCTGCCAAACCGATCAGCGGACGTGGTGAGCCATAAAGAGATGCCTGCATCACCGACGAGTGTGAGGGTGAATAACAAGCCGATCTGTGTTTCGGTCAGTCCCTTTTCGGCGAGATACAATGCCAGAATAACGGAGAGGAATCCGTAGCAGAAGAGACGGATGATGCGGGTGGAGAAGAGGATGGTAATATCGCGCTGGTGGGAGTGATTCATGAAGCGCCCTTTGCAACATTAAGTCGACACCAGGCATACAACGCATCATAGACTTCAAACTGATGCTCCAAATTTTCCATGTCTTCAGGGAAGCGCAGACTGTAGCCGGAGGCGATCGCTTCCAGTCCGCGCGCGATCGGATCGGTGTCGATATCTGCCTCCACATCTGCCGCATGGACAATTTTCGCTAAGCGTAAAAGCCCAGGCTCTTTCAAGTCATATTTCAAAATAATGGACTCGAAGGAACAGCGGTTCGCATGATGACCGAGTTCCACACCTGGCGCATCGAACGGGATCGCACCCGTCTCCTTGACGACTTGTTCAATTTGATTTTTAGGTACAAACAAAAACTCCGCTTCGTTATCGATGAAGCGGGTAATGAGCCATGGACAGGCAACACGATCCACGTGTACGTGCGAACGGGTGATCCATTTCATGTGGAACTCCTTCTATGCAGTTTTTCGAACAAGGGTAAGTATATGCCGAAGAGTCGGGAGATGCAAATAGAAACTGATCGCGAGCATCGCAAGTCCAACCCATAACAAGAACGGTGGATTCAGGATGACCCCGGCAAGCAAGCCTGCGATCAAAATGTAAATGTGGGTGATGAATGGAACCCAGAACACCAACGCAGGCGGCGGCGTTAGATTGAATTTGGGACGCAACACAGTAATAGCGACGAACGCAACTGTCAGTGTGAGCGCAATGATTGGCGCGCGGTAGTTTGCTGAGACGGCGTAAACAATAAAGGCGTTGGTCCCCAAGACGCCCACCAGCCCAATGACCACAGCCATGAGCGGGGCGATCCATGTGCTGACCCAAGCTTTGCGGCGGGTGAAGAGCCGATACCCGAGCGAAAAGAAAAAGATCACCCAAAACCACGCCCAGAAATTTGCATAAGGCACACCGAAGTATTGAAACTGCAAGCCCTGCCCCCAATCCCAGAACCCGAAGCGGATGGCAACCGCATCGAGCGCGAGGTCAATGTTCAAGGCGAGTAAACCGTCAAGCAGCGGGCGGGCAAAATAGGGCAGACTGGTGGTGTCGGAGAATTCCATCGCGCTGTACAGGATGCAGCCCCAGGCGATGCCGACACACAGTGGGACATCCAGCACCATGACCAGAAATGTTCCATAGGTATAAGCATGCAGTTGACGGATCGTGGCAAGCTCAAGCAAAACACCGAAGAGCGCACCGGCAAATAACCGAAGCAGATTTGCCGTGCCGTGTTTCCAGGCGTGATGCAGGCAGAGCGCGAGTTGAAGATAGATGAGGAGTTCGAAGAGGCTGAAGTAGATATTTGGCATACGCTTTGATTATACCTAAGCCGATTAAATAATAAGCGGACGAGGGTTTCTCGTCCGCTTTGGTTTGCGGGGGAGTATCTACGACGCAGGATAGAGTCTGCGCTGCAGCCAGAACGCCACGTTGACCAAGCCGATCATCACCGGCACTTCCACAAGCGGACCGATCACTGCGGCAAAGGCTTGACCCGATGAAATGCCGAACACAGCCACAGCTACGGCAATGGCGAGTTCAAAGTTGTTGCTGGAGGCAGTGAAGGAAAGTGTGGCAGTCTTGGAATAATCTGCGCCGATGGCTTTACCCATTAAGAAACTGACCAGGAACATGACCACGAAATAGATCAACAGAGGCACGGCGATGCGCAGCACATCCATTGGTAATTGGACGATGTATTCGCCTTTCAGACTGAACATCACGATAATGGTAAAGAGCAGGGCGATCAAGGTGATGGGACTGATCTTCGGGATGAAGCGGCGGTGATACCATTCCTTGCTTTTGACGCGGACCAAGATAAAGCGGGTGAAGAAGCCAGCCAGAAATGGAATGCCAAGATAAATGAAAACGCTTTTCGCGATCTCTCCGATCGTGATGTTCACGATGGCGCCTTTCATTCCGAACCAGGTGGGTAGCACGGTGATAAAAACATACGCATAGACGCTATAAAACAAGACTTGGAACACACTATTGAATGCCACCAAGCCGGCCGCATATTCCGTGTCGCCTTTGGCGAGTTCATTCCACACAATGACCATTGCGATACAGCGTGCCAGACCGATGAGGATGAGTCCCGCCATGTATTCTGGGTAGCCACGCAGGAAGATGATCGCCAGCGCAAACATAAGGATCGGTCCGATGACCCAGTTTTGCAGGAGGGAAAGACCGAGTATCTTCCAGTTACGGAAGACATCGCCGAGTTCGTCGTATTTTACTTTTGCCAGCGGCGGATACATCATCAAGATCAAGCCAATGGCAATTGGGATATTGGTGGTGCCCACTGAAAAGGAGGTGTTGAAGTTCTTGACTGCGTTTGGGAAAAGGAATCCCAGCCCCACACCGATTGCCATCGCCAGGAAGATCCAAAGTGTGAGATAGCGGTCAAGAAAAGATAGGCGTTTGGTAAGGGTTGTGTTGGTCATGCCAGCCTCTATGCGGTTTCAAGCGCGTTTGTCAGCCAAGTGGTGACCTCGGCGGGTGTGGGAATGCGCCCTGTGGAAACGATTTTCTCGTTAATAACCAGCCCGGGCGTGGACAGGATGTTGTATTTCATGATCTCCGGGTATTCGGTTACTTTGATGACCTCGGCCTGTAAAGCCAATTCTTCCACGATCTTATGCACGATCTGCTCTACACGTTTGCAATTGGCACAGCCTGAACCTAACACTTTGATGGTTAACATGTTTGCTCCTGTTATAGAATAATATTGAAAAGATAGCCAGTGAAAATGATCGCAATGGCAATGACGCCAATGAATACGGCGATCAATTGCGGCTTGAGCACACGGCGCAGGATGATGGTCTCTGGCAGGCTTAACCCAACGACAGCCATCATGAAAGCCAGCACAGTTCCAAGTGATGCGCCTTTTTCCATCAATGCGCTGACGATGGGGATGATGCCCGCCGCGTTCGAATATAACGGAATGCCAAGCAGAACTGCCGCAGGCACCGACCACCAGGCTTGTTTGCCCATGATGCTGACCAGTGCGCTTTCGGGAACGTACCCGTGAATCCCTGCTCCGACAGCGATGCCAACAATGACATACAGCCATACTTTGCCGACGATCTCTTTGACAGAGTCCCAGGCGCGTTCGATGCGGTTGTTCCAGGTCAGCTTTTCATCCAGAACCTGACCCGCACCGCTTTTGATCTGCCAGACAAAGTCCTCCACATAGCGTTCCATCTTAAGTCTGCCGATCACCACGCCCGCGATAATGGCGATAATCAATCCAGATGTGACATACAGCGCGGCAACCTTCCAGCCGAATAAGCCAAAGAGCATTATGACAGCCACCTCGTTGATAGTGGGTGCGGCGATCAGAAAGGAAAATGTTACTCCCAGGGGGATGCCTGATTCGACGAAGCCGATAAAGAGCGGAACTGCGGAACAGGAACAAAACGGTGTGACGATACCAAGCATTGCCGCAAAGACATTTCCAACACCTTCGCTTTTGCCGCCAAGCAGGGCGCGCGTACGCTCAGGGCTGAAGAAGGTGCGAATGATCGAGATGGCAAAAATCATACCCGAAAGCAGGAGCAGGATCTTGGGTACGTCGTAAAGAAAGAAAGCCAGCGCTTCGCCAAGCCGCGAATCCTGTGGCAGGTTCAAGGCTGTATAAGAGATCCAATTAGCGAGCGGTTGGATGAGATTGTAGGCGGCGAGCCAGAGGCTTGCCGAAAGCGCAACCAGCAGGGGTATGTGTCGAGAGGTGGATGAATTAGGGCTTGCGGGGATTATAGTCATGGCGTTTTTCTTTTCATGGATTGGTAATCTGAATCAGTGCCTTGCCCGATTTGACATTACACTTTGGGCAGGGACAATCTCCATTTGCATGTTTATGCTTGGGGAGTTTCGGGGTAACTCCAGTGACAGCATTCAATGTATCGAGAACATCGAATATCTCTGGTTTGGTCACACGGTAATACAAGTTCAAGCCATCGCGGCGGGCTTCGATCAACCCGGCATCTTTCAGGGTCATCAATTGCTGCGAGATATACGCCTGGCGCAAACTAAGCGTGGCTTCCATATGGCAGACACACTGCTCGCCATCGCGCAAGATGGCGAGAATCGACAGACGTGTGGGGTGGGAAATGGTCTTCAGTAAATTGCTTTGAGTTTCGTATGCGGATGCATCCATAGTTTACCTATATTCAAGTTTCTGAATATAGTATAGGCAAAAGAAAGACGTAGGTCAAAGACCTGCGTCATCAATAAGCCATGATGAACATCACGATTGTTCTGCCGCTCATCTAATATTCAACGATTTGGTGTTCGACTTGGAGCATTTTGTTGGCATTAGACTTTATCGGTAATAAGAAAAGAGTCAATTTTTGGACGCTGACAAACGCTGACTTTCGCTGATTCAAAAAGAAAAATCTGCGTTTTCTGCGTGAATCAGCGTCCCGATTTAATTTCCGATAAACTCTATTATCCACCCCTGATATAGCGGCGCTTATTTGAGTGAGCTGATATCGTATTCGTATTTCTCGAGATAATCCAAGATCGTTTGGTGAATTTGATCGTCTGGGGGCAGCAGGTCTGAACTGCATTTGGAGTCGTAATTGGTCACAAAGCCGGTTTCGAATTTATTTTCCTGCACATTCAGGGTGTAGTATTTTTGGCAGACGAGCACCTGCACGATCTTGATCTGATAGAACGGCGGTTTGATCTTGCTGGGCGAACCAGCCGTGATGCTCACGATCTGCCGGTCAATCGGTGGCTCGTTGTTCAGAAACGATAGACCGGTCATCCATTCGGGTTGGGAGAGACCGAGATAATCGAGCAGGGTGGGGGCGACATCGATCACTTGAATATTATTGGTGCGTGTGCCCGCGTGCGCGTCGCTCGGAAAATGAATGATGACCGGAATACGGTTGTAGACCGTGTACATAAAACCATGATCGGTGTAGATGACCAGGATGGTGTTATCGAGTTGCTTCGTCGCTTCGAGATGCTGGTAGATGCGTTGCACGCTGCCATCGAAACTGAGAATTGCATCTTCGTACCGAGCCTTGTCCCACTCCTCGTCCGCGTTCGCTTCGGTCGAGAAGATGTGCTGCTTCGAAGAGAAATGCGGACCGTGTGTGTCCATCAGATGCGCGAACACGTAGACGGGACGGTTGGCTCGCGATTGATCGATGGCGGCAAGGATCTGGTCCACGCGTTGTTCATCGTTGACGGTGGCTTCAGGGTTGTTGACCTCGTGCAACGGATTAGTCATATCCCTGATGAAGAAGATGTGGAGCAGACGTTCGCTGGCGCGCTGCTTGAGCTCCCAAATAAAATAGGTGGCGGGAGAATTGCCCAGAACCTTGCGAAGCGCCGTGAGCGCCGGTTGGTTCAAGGATTCATTGTTGACAATATCGTAGCCATCCAGCAGGTTGAGCTTTTGTGCGTCCACGTAAAAGGGCGTGCCGACTTCTACCGTGCTGTAGCCGAGACGTTTGAGGATGCCAGGTAAATGCTCGAATGAGTCATTGCCTTTGAGCACATCGGGATAGCGATAGACTTTGACGGTAGCGGGTTCGCGCCCGGTCATCATCGTCGTAGTAGAGGCGGTGGTGCTGGAGGCGTTGGGGAAGGCGTTCTCAGCGACCAGCGAGGTCTTTGCCATTTCTTTTAGAAATGGTGTTGTATCGTGACTATAGCCGTAGACCGAGAGATACTTGGCGCTAAGCCCGTCACCGCCGAGGATGATGATGTTGGGGCGTTGCGCAGAAGGCTGGGAAGCGTTATTGAGTCCGCTGAGGGCGGTGTCGCGGGATAAGGTCACAGATAAGATACAGGCAACTGAAACAATGAGCAGGCTCACAGGCGGGAGTGAAGCGGGCGTCCGCTTTTTTTGGAGGCTTCGTCGAATAGTGCGGGCGATCCACCAGGTGATGACTACAAATCCAAGGGCGTAGGGCGCTCTCCAAAAGCCTTCGGTGGAGATGATGCCGAATTTGAAAACGGTGTAGGTGAAGTTATCGAGCATCAACAAAGTCGTGAGTGCCAGCAGCGCGGCTGGGGCGAGCAGGCTGATGTTTTGCAAGCGCGAACGCCAAAGCGGGTGGCGCACGATTAGTGCTGGCAGGGCGAGTAATCCCAAACACACGAGCAGTGTGGATGCAACGATGCCGCCCGTGATAAAGAGGATCTTGATCTTATCGAATAGGGTGAGGATGGAAAGGGACGAGGGTTTGGTGACGAAGAACACCCATTCCATGAAGGCGTAGAAGTAGGCGGTATAGAGGGTGATGATGAACAGCTTGTGCCAGTTGAAGTGTTGAGGTTTGGGTGAGGTGGATTTCATGTGGGCACGATTTTACAATAAAACTTTGAAAAAGAGATGAGAGTTATCGCAACCTTTTATGAAGCGAGCGGTCAACCGCGCGCGGGAACGCCAAATCACAGCCATGCATTTACCCTTCGAGCACAAGGTCACTGATTTACACGAAAAAGGCAACCCAGTTCAGAGGGTTGCCTTTTGGGTTTAATGGTTCTCCCGTAACTGATGGGAAAGAGCCTTACCACGAAGGACACAAAGTACACAAAGGAAAAAAAGGATTAACTTTACGAGTGTTCTTTCTTCGTGATCTTCGTGGACTTTGTGTTTAAAATGGTTTTCCGTTTAAAACGGTAGAGACGGTTTGATCTATTTGATAATAACAGTTATTTGTGCTTGATGATCGCCAGCAGATACAACGCCAGTGAGACGAGAATGCTCACGGTGATGGCAGCATCAACGAGTTTGTAGCCGGGCGGAGTTTGGGTTGTGATGACAAGGAACCGCAGCCAGAAAGCAATGAACAATAAATATAGAATGGGAAACAGATACCAAAAGATGACCTTCGTCCACATAGAGAACTTGCGTTTGTAGGTGCGGTAGTGTTTGCCTTCGCGGATGAAGGCTTTGTCGTTGAAATGTTTCGAAAGCTCATGTTCGAGTTGATAAACGTAATCGTACTGGCGTTCCACATGCAGAACGGTTTGAAAATAGGTATGTGAAAGCGCCAACAGCCCCAGCAAGAGCACCACGCCGATCACCGAGACATCGATCAGCGGGGCGATGGACGTTGTGGTGTTGCCAGCCACCTGTTTATTGAAGAATGAGTTGACCCAATCGCTCAACAGGGTTGGGCTGCTCATATATAACAAGACCGCAAAGATCACCAGCAGAATGTAGACGAAGAGCCGGTCGCGCCGTGCCACGACTTGCTTCAGCAAATCGAACGTTTCGGTATAGTGACGGGATAATACTTCCACCAGTTTGATATCGTTGTCATTGTTCATGAGTTTCTCCCGGGTATATAACCTGCGCAGCTTTAGATAACGAATGATGATTAGGATACCAGACAGCTATTTGGTATGGACTGAGACCACGTAGGTGTCGGCGCTGTTCCAGGGAGCTTGTTCCCAGGTGGACCAGCGCGCGGCTTTTCTCAGCCCGGCTTGCTCTGCCAATTGAGCATAGGTTTCGACTGTGAGCTTTGTCCAGGTGCGGGGCGTGAGTTCGAATGCCGCCACCAGCAAGCCGCCCGGTTTGAGATGGCGCGCCATGTTGACCAGCACCGCCGCTTCTGTGCCGGGTGTGACGTAGATCATCACGTTCCCAGCCAGGACAACCACGTCGAAGGCATGCTCCAGCTCGATGGTCGAGAGATCGCCCAGTCTCCAATCCAGATGTGGCGCTTTGTGTTTGGCTTGCTTGAGCATCACCTCATCCAGATCAACGCCGGTGACAGCGATGCCGCGGCGCGCCAATTCGATCGCCATGCGACCGGTACCGCAGCCCGCATCCAGGATGCGATAGGGCGGAGCCGTGTTCGTTTGATTCAGATCTGAATGCAGCAGCTTCTCGATCAGGTTCGCTTCGCCGTGCACATCCAACCCGGTGGCGGCGCGGGCTTCATAGGGCGCATCGTATTCACTGCCGGTGCGCGTGCGGGTTGCCAGCCATGGATTTGCCAACGTTTGTTTTTTCATAGGTTTAGCTTAGAGTTCATCCGAAAATTGTTTCGTAGTGACGGCTTCAGCCGTCGAATGAGCGACTAAATTCGCTGCCTTGTGCGCGTTCAACGTTTGCCTGCCACTAAGACGCTCACAAACACCAGACCGATGGCAATACCCTCGCGCAGGTTGGGCAGTTGCTGTGAGCCGAGATAACTTGCCAGCACATACGTGACCTGGATCACGAAGCCTTGCAGCATCGCCGCCGCCCAGAAGCGCTGCCCATAGAATTCGTACATGGCGCGGTAACTCCACCAAACGGGGAAGACGGAGAATGCGAAATATAACAGCGCCAAGGGGTTGAGTCCAAACTTGACCACGCTTGCCCAATCTGGCGCGGTGGTTTGACGGGCGTCAATGTAGAAGTAGATGCCAAAGGCGATGACCTGAACAAAAATAGCCGAGATGAGTTTCAACATGGATTTTCAGATATTTTACAACACGACGCGGATCAATTTCACCCGCTTCTGTTTGACATCCAAACTCGCGATCTGCCAGCCCGCATTTGCCCAGGCGCGCTTGCTGACGTGGTTGCCCTCTGTGGCATGTTCCCACCAGCGTTGATCTTCATACGCAGAAGCTGGCAATGCAGCCTGCAAGATTTTTTCGATCTGCTCAAAACGGAGCGTAACTTCGCTTTGGCTTTTTGGAAGTTCGCGCAGGTATTTTTCAAGCGGGGTATATTTGCCAGCCATGTCTTTAGCCTTCGTGCGCTCAATTCACTGTATGCCGCGAATGGGTTGCAGCTCAAGCGCCATACTGTCTAAGGCTACTTCACGCTCGGTGCGTGTTCCAACTTTCTTAAAGCCGCGTTTTTGATAGAAGCCCTGGGCGTGCGAGGTTTCCAACACAATTTTCTTACAGCCTTCGAGATGGGCGATCTCGATCAGCTTATCCAGGATCAGCAAGCCATAGCCACGCTTCTGATATTTCGTTTTGACTGCCATGCCAGTGATGCAAAATATTTTTCCTTCCAGATTGTGGGTAGGGGCGGGGTTCTCAGCCAAGCCTGGTTCGCGCTCAGCCAGCCATTTTTCAGAACAACCGTAGGCGGCAATCTCGTTCTCTGCCACCAGAATAATAAAACCATTTTGGAACGCGGTCAGCCGGAGCTGAAAAGTTTGCGACGTTTCTGCGGTTGTTCCATTGGGCGCGCAAGCCTCAGCATTGAGCTCTGCCACGGCGAGGATATCCTGCTCACGGGCATTTCTAACAAGGACTTTATTGATATCAGACATGAATTGATTCCTTTCGATGTCCTTACTCTACCACATCTTCCTCGGCGCTTTGACTTACAGGTCATTACTTGGTCGTAATGACGTAATAAGCATATCAAGCAAAGTGGCGCAAGTCAGTAAGACCATGCGCCACTTTGAGAATTCATAGATAGCCAAAATATACTGGAAGTTAGCTAGATCTCCAGAGTTTGAATCCGGATAAGTTTTAGAATTACTTACGAGCGTTGATCTCTGCCAGTACCTTTGTTACCATGGCTTCGGTCAGCCCAACTTGTTTGGCTTGCGGCATGGCAAGGATGGCTTTGAGGGTCATTCCGCCAGCTAATGCCAGCATGGGATTCTTGGAAACACCCGGAACGTGTTTTTCCAAAATTTCCACTGCGTGGGTGTCTTTCAAAATGTCGCCAACTTTTGTATCCAATGTGTATGCCATTTTATGCTCCTTGCTTTGAGAGACTTCCTATATATTTTGTGCGATCAACATATTCATTATACGGCAAGACTGGTGAAGTGGAATACCTAACAACCAAAACACAAAGGTCATCCTGCCATCATTACCTGCGTTATTGTCCTTTTTCCATGCCAGGCGGATCAACGTCGCGGTCTTTTTTTTCGAGGCGCTGTAAGAGATGGTAACTGATAAAACCGAGCACGACCATTGCCAGCAGGAAGGCGGGGTAGGTGATGCGCCAATTTTCGGGTCCGGTCATCATGGACCATTCAGACATGCCGCCAATGCCAGCCAGCAGCGAGAGCGGCATGAAGATAGTTGTGATGAACGTCAGCCGCCGGACGGTCATATTCGTCTGGTTGGCGGTGCGGGACATCTGGTTGTTGAGCATGGACAGGTACATTTCCATCAGGCTGGTGAGGATATCGCGCGAGGTTTCGGTGAGCTCGAAGAATTTTGTGAGATGGTCGTAGATATCGCGATATTGGAAGAGCGCAGCTTCAGGGATGAAGGGACAATCCTTGCGGCAGATCTTGACGAGGATCTCCCTTTCGTGAAAGAGACCCTTTCGAAGCGCAAGCAGATCACGGCGTAGATGAAGAAGCGTGGCGGGCTTGAAATCCGCCAGCCCGGAGAGGATCGCTTCTTCCGCCGTGTCGAGTTGTTCCTCCAGCCTTTCGATGGCTACGAATTTGCGATCGACGATGTTATCGAGAAGCACGTGCAGCAGGAAAGCCGGTCCCTGGCTGATGCTGGTGGGATCGAGTTCAACGGCGCTTTCAATGCTTCTGAGAAGTTGATGATTTTCGGCACTGCTGCTGGTGACGGTGACGAGAAAACCGGCGCCGATGAAGATATCCACTTCGTTGAGTGTGAGCGCGCCTTCAGCATAGTTGAAGGCGTTGAAGATGATGAAGGCATTTTCGGGATAATCATCGATCTTGGGGAGTTGGTTATCATCAACACAGTCTTCGATGGAAAGCGGATGAAGTTTCAGGGGCGCGATGAGCAGCGAGAGTTCAGCCTTGGTGGGCTGATAGTAATCGAGCCACACGTAGCCACCCTGCTGCGCCGTGGCAAACACCTCAGCGAGGGTCGCCATGCGGTTGAGTTTGCCCTGCGGTGTGACCTGGTAGAAGCGCGATTCTGACATGGGTGCCTCCTGGGCTTCCAAATAAAGATCGGATGTAGGTTTCTATTCTCCCACACTAATTTGGTAATCTGTTTCCAAAGTTTGACCGCTCACCATGGTTCCAAAACACCCAACAAATAGTTTGAAGCTGAATATGCCGGTTTCCTTTGGAATGCCGCTGATTTTTGCAGCATCCTGACCTTTCATAAAGACCAGTTCCAGACCGGCGGGCAGAGTTCCGTCTTTAATGAAAATATCACTCACAGGGGTCACGTTGTGGGTGATGTGAACTTCGGCTTCATACATCACACCCTTGCGTGCCTCTGGCAGGGTTGCAGGCTCGATCACGAGTGGATCTGTGACGGGCTCAAAAATTGGATCTAGTTCCTGGGTTGGGGTCGCTGGCAAACGCCCGGTAAACACTGAACAGGCAAAAGAAAAGATTAAGAGTAGTACCGCGAATAGCAATAACTTATTTTCTTTCATCGTTCACCTTGTTCACCTTTGAAAGCGTTATTTGCCGTTTTCTGGAAACAGAACAGACCAAGACTGTTGATTGCCTGCCAGCAGTCCCAACCCTGCCCGCGCTGGCATCGCACAAGGCGCAGCCTCAAACGCTTCGGCTATATCGGCGGCAGCGGGTGAGAAGTACGCAATGACCTCACAATACAGGCGACCTTCTGACTCAGGACGTATAAAGACCGCCATCTCCAGTGGCTTCCCTGCGGTAGTGAACAGTTTCAGAAACAACTCTTCAATTTCAGCGGAGGGCGTGGCTGCTGTGATCCCATCACCAAGACTGACTGAATACCAACTATTCATTTTTGTTTCGAATCCTTATAAAAGGTTTGTACCTTCACCAGTATGGGTCACCTTATGGTCTTCAAGAAATTAACGTCGTAACCCTATTTCGGGGACGGGGATAGGTCGCTCTTCATAATTCACTTTTAAACGCCTTATCCAAAATACTCGGCATCAACGTCCGCCCAACGAACGAGCGCAAATCCTCCCCGCTCGCGGACTAGTTAGCGGTTGGAGGTCACGCCTCAGAAAGGGGCATGGAGAAAAGTATACCGCATGAAATCAACAACACCGATCAGCCGAAAAAGCGTAAAATTCTTCAGCAAAGACGTACCTCACCGCGAGTCAGATATATCCAACAGAAAAAGAAGAGGAAACATGAGAACAAAGAACAGCTTCTGGATGGCAGTCTGGTTGTTTATTTTCCTCACGGCTTGCAAAGGAGAGCCGAAGTTCATCAATCATTCACCGCCAAGCCTTACAGTTTCCTCCGATGCCTTCAACGAAGGCGAGATCATTGTTGCTATGGGTTGTGATGAAATCCAGGCACCGTCGAGCCAGATCGGTGGATTGAACCCATCCTATCCAATCGCCATCTGCGCAATTGGATACAATCTCGGCGAGGGATCAGAAGAATTAAGGGCTGAAATCGACAGTCAGCAATTCTTCTACTACACTGGCGGTTTGGTTGGAAACTATGTCCGCTATATCATTCAGCAAAACGGCGAATTCGTATTGCTCAGGACAGAGGCTGATTTTCGGAAGGTAGTTGCACCCATCGAATCTCCTGACGAAGCCCTAAGTTATGTGTTGGCGGTCAGGAATCTCTCGGCATATTATGGTCTCCACTATGACCCCGCTTACGAATATGAAGTTGACACGGTTGAGGATACCTACGTCACATCCGAGGCAGGCGGCTACCTTGTCCATTTATTCCACGATCGAGTTTTTGGCTGTGGTCCGCACTGGACATCCGAGGTGGACGTGCGTGTTACCGTTGAAGGAAATGTGGAAGAAGCAGCCAGCAAGCCAATTTTCAGAGACCCGAACATGGATGAATTGTGCGTGGATTGAATGCCGCACCGCAAAAATACTGCTCCCACAACCCGTTGGCTTGCATATCATTGCGAGCGAACGTTGCGACCCTTGCACCGCCCGCAAGGGCAGGTGAGCAATCTCCTCTTGTAACAGGAGATTGCTTCGATGGAAGGACATAATCATCACAGCCTCCCTCGAATGACTCACCAATCCCTTCAACGAAAAGCCTGGGACAAGCAAATTCTGAAATACCACCTCAGTCCGCGACTATCAACGGGTCGCACTCTTTATGTTCAGTGCGTAATCGTTTGACTCAGCAAATTCGACGCGATTGCGGCCGTTTTGTTTGGCTCTATACAAGGCGAGATCAGCCCGGGAGATGAGATCGTCATTCGAATTTCCGTCCTGTGGATAGACAGAACCTCCGATCGAAATGGTCACACCAATTAATTGACCTCTCTCCGTGATGGTTTGCGATGCGATCATCATCCTTAATCTCTCTGCTTGCGTCCGACTATCTGCAGCTTGCATGCCCGGAAAAACCAGGATAAATTCCTCCCCACCGTAGCGGCAGACGATATCGCCAACCCGCACACTTGTCTTCAAGGCATTGCCCACTGATTGAAGGACGGCATCCCCGACCTGATGCCCATAGGTATCGTTGATATTCTTGAAGTGATCGATGTCCAACATCAAAATGGTCAAATGACTATTGGCTCGTTTTGACCGTGCGAGTTCGATGGGGAGAGTTTCATCCAAAAAGCGGCGATTGAAAAGGCTGGTTAAAGAATCGTGGATCGCTTCCTGCCGCAATTTTTCCTGCAGCCTATTAACGCGCTCAAGCTGCATCGTCAGTTGCTGGTTGGAAAAATCCAGTTCAGACGTGCGTTGTTCAACCCGCTCTTCCAAAACCGCTTGCAGTTCCCGCAACTCCTCATTGACTTTGATCTGTGCGGATTCGTTCCTTTGGGCTTCAATGGCAGCCCGGTTAAGACGGACCACCAGGTAATTCAATGCCAGTGTTGTTCCCAGTAGGAAGAAGGCAGTCGTGACGATGGTGATCGGTTCCGTTAGAGGGCTAAAGCGAGTGACGATTAATCCGCTGGTTTCCGCCACCCCGATCGCGATAACAGCCAACGTACTCATCACCCCGAAAAGAAGCATTGCACGCTGGCCGAGCATCAGGCCCGCGACCAACAGAATAAAATAATAGCCCCCCACTGCATCGTCGTGGATACCGCCTCCATAAACAAGCCGCGTGATCAGCATAAAGGCTGCCAGCGGAGTGATGACTTTGGTCAGCCAGAGCTGGTTCTTATAAGCCAAAGCCAGAGAAATGAGCAAAAGACCGATAAAACTAAAATAGATGGATGTCCCCACTGCCCGTAAGGTCAGGGGCGAACTGACCAGCATAATGATCAGAGCAACAACAAGAAATGTCAGATGCAACCTGCGTTGATCTTCGTGTTCGTTGCCGGATTTATCCAGGAGGTGGAAAATACGCTTTAACATGACTTTATTACCACTGTCGTTTCATTCAATCTGTTCCTTGGTTAACGTGGTTTACGCGGATAATAATTTCATCGTACAACAAACCATCCCCAACCGCATCCATCAGTCGGGGATGGTTTGTCTCCACCACTTGGGGGAGACAGTGGGAGTTACAACTCAATCCTATTCAGCATCCACAAGCGGGTCATTCACTTTTAAACGCCCCCTCCCGTTAGTCGCAGTTGACCTTCGCCTGTCGAAGATCCCCGATAGGAGGCAAGCCATCCAGATAAGCAACAATGCGCCCCTGTTCATCGAGCGGGGGGAATGGGTAGGCACGATTCTTTCCCATTCTATTGGTTTCTAGTGATCATTGCTTACTTGAATCATAACAAACCAATTCCACGGTATTGCCCTCGGGGTCAAGGATGTACAAGGAGCGCCAATGCGTCCAATCGTGGATCATGGTACCCACTTCGAAACCAAGTCTCTGTAATCGTTCCATTTCGGAGTTGTAATCCGATTGGTCAATGGCAAAGGCAATATGATGTAGGGATGTTCTTTGAAGGTCTTTCCCCGCAAAGGGACGCGCACGGACATGGTCGGGGGGCATTGACTCATCGAATAGCGCCAGCAGTTGAATATGTCCACCATAGCCTGGCGCAACTTTAAGAAAAACAAGTTTCTCGAACTCTCCCATGGCTTCAAGCCCCAGAACCTTTTCGTAGAATTCCCGCATGGCTTTCATATCTTTTACGCGCAAGGCGATCTCGCCAAGGGCTTTGATGGTCTTTTTGGTTTCTTTCATTTTGAGTTCATCCAAACCGATCTAGTGAACTATACAACACGGACGGCATCAACGTCCGCCCAAAGAACGGGCGCAACTCTTCCTCACCCGCGGACAGTGACTCCCGCCGCGCCTTGACCTTCGCCATCTTGATTCACCTTTGTCCTTGGACATCGTCAGCTGATATCTTATTTGCGCTTTTTCTTCATTTCGTTTTCGGTACTCATAAGCTTATCCCAACCTGGGTTGGGGGAGTAGTTATTCGGTATTTTCTGCTGGCTCATCGCCGCCTCCAGCTCTTTATTCTGCCTGCGATCATAGAACCCGAGCAGCACCAGCAAAACACCAGCCACAGCAAACGCGGCCGCCAAACTGTAGTACTTCTTCACCAGTTTGGGGATTTGCGCAGAATTGGCAGGGTCACGCGGATCATAATATACAGGCACAGCCTGCCCAACCTCATAGTCAGGTAGCGTGCCGAGATTCCCACAACTTGCCTGGTTGAGTTTGCCCTGGGTTTCCTTGAATGAAATCGTCTGACCGTCCCTGGTCTGGAATTGAAACGCTAAGCAAAAATACTGCTGTATACCCATTTCATTTACATCATTGCCAGCATAACTGACGCTTTCATTGCCCGTCACAACGGCAATCGCCTGTTCCGCAGAACGAATAAAAAGCTGCTCTCGGACGAAAATAGTTCCCCCCAGCCCGATCAAGATGATACCGATAGAGAAAAAGATAACGTCTATGTTTTTCATTGATATTCCTCATTATTCATACAAAAACTTCTGCAATTCATCTACCGACTGCAACAACTTCTCCGCCCCGCCGAACAACTGATAAATCACATACGTGGAGCCCTATCCAGCACGGACGGCATCAGCGGGGACAACTCATCCCCACTCGCGGACTGTAATTCTCGCAGCCGTTGACTTTTCCCTGTTCAGCAAAACAGACTGACAATCCAGCGCTGAATATTTTCATTCCAAAATGGGCTTTAAATTTTCTGCCCAAGCGCGGATTGCATTCCAATCACGATGATCGCCACGCGGGAAAATACCCAAAGCAACCGTCAAACGCAGCATCAATGTATCCCAATTCACGGGCAGTTTGCTAAAATCCAACATACCCGCAAAGAGACCTTCGCTCAGTGGCTTGACCATGGCACGCACAGGCGCAACCCAGCCCATTACACCTGAGCGATAGTTCTCCGCATTTTTCATTGCCATTGTGATACACACCGTGAACATGGCGAAGCGTTTTTGCGCCAGGGTGGAGCGATGAGTCTGGATGAATTGCACTGCTTCGGGCAGCCATTTCGAGCCGCGGATGGCGCTGCCTGCCACGACTGCCTCATACACGGACAGGTCTTTCACGTCGTTCATGGGTATCACATCCACCTGTATTCCACCCTCGGACAAAGTCTTGCCAATCGCTGCTGCTACCTCCGCTGTGGACCCCGCGCGGCTGGCATAGGTAATAAGAATTTTGTTCAACATTTTGAAGTCTCCTATTCTTCATTCCTTAACATTTTCATAAATACTCTCCATTCCCCTTCGCCTAAATCCGTATGCTTGCCCCTCGGCATCAACGCGGACAATTCCTCCCCGCCCGCGGACTGTAACTCCCGCAGGGATGCCAGCCACGTTGAACTTTAGAGTTGATTATCTTTCGTCTCATATATACTCTCAATTCCCTATTAAGGGGTTATTTTAGAGAATTTTTAAATTCCAGTACTTTTTCCTTAAGTTGTTCCAAGTATTCAGGTTTTGAAAAAGCAACATTGCCTTTTAGAGTGAAATAAGATTTATCTGTTGTCCTGATTTCGGAGAAGCTTGGGATTGTTGCCAATTGATTTCGGAAAGTCTCTATCTCCTGGCGATTGCATATTTTATCCATGTAGCCAAAGTTTATTGTGAAATCTCCATTGGAAAATACGGAAAAGATAGAGCCTGAGTTATTATTGCGCAACAGAATAAACGTAAAGGATCCTGATGCAGCGCCAGTTCCCATACGTGCTTCTGAAGCATTTTGTCGTGTGAATTCGTAAAGTTTTTTCACTATTCCAATTTGTTCTTTTTCAAGCTTTCTTCCAGCATCTTCAAAAAACATTTCAGTTGTCCAACGCCTTCGAGCACTGATGTGTGCTGGATTTTCAAATGTGCGCGCGTCACTAATCACACGCGGTACAAGCATTTCCGTCGTCTCACTTTGGAAGCGACGCATTTCTAGGGCAGCGAATGAAAAAGCTGGACGCCCACAGTTATTGACAAAATGAATGATACGGGAAAGTTCATCAGTGACCTGGTCAACAATTATCATTAGGATAAAGCTACCTTCTGAAAGTGCAGATTCAACGTTCTCACGGAAAGCTTCTTCGTCCCATGTGGTTTCGCCTAATGCTTCTCGCATTAATTCTGCTAGGGGTTTGCCTGCGCGAATTCTGATCTTTGCATCCAAATCTTCATAGCTCATTTGCCATAGTTGTCCTCCATATTCCAGAGCTTGTCCGATTACTTCGCGTTTGATTTGAGGATTGCTTGCCAACTTGCACTCGATCAGCGTCATATCGCCATTAGCACTAAAAGCCAATAAATCAAGAGAGTTGGTTAATGGTAGAGGAAACTCACGGACTGCTACAACCAGTGGGCTGGCTCCTTCACGTACATCTTGAATAGATATTAACGAAGGAGATTCTGCCAACAGTGCCTGTAGTTCCTTTTCCCCTTCATAGGCGGCAGACTCAACCAATTTCCATGCTTTTTCAGATTTGGTGCGGGTTAGGATTTTCATTTTATACTCTTTCTTTTTTTCAAATCTCATTAACAGATTTATTTGGTACGACTTTGCTCACTCCGCATCAACGCGGACAACTCCTCCCCGCCCGCGGACAGTAACTCCCGCACCCCGTTGACCTTCGCTTGCACACGGAAACCAACCCCTCCAACCTCCCCTTTAGGGGAGGCTTTCTTGCTCTACATATTGTGTGTTGAACAATTTCTATCGAAGCAGAAAACTCCCACAGCGGAGTCTTCCCCTTTAGGGGAAGATGTCCAAAGGACAGAAGAGGTTGTAACTCCCGCAGCCCGTTGACCTTTACCTGCAAGCCATCCAGATACGTTTTATGCAAGTGGTTTACTACTTTCCTCTTTGCGCATATCTCGCCAATACTCGTTGGTCTCTTCAAGTATGGTCTGATACTTTCGATATAACTTCTTTACATTCGCTTCTGAAATATTTTCTGAATTTTCTGGGAATTCAAATTCAATTTCAGACCTTAGAGATAGTAACTGAGTATATGTAAATGTATATCGAAACCAGAATGCTCTGTAATTAGCAAATGCATCCCAGGCTGCCAACATCGTTACGGATGCACCAAGAACAAGGGCAATATTTGTAAAAATGGGTTTCAACCCATCGTTTACACTCAACCCTAGCAATACGGTAATGCCAAACCCAAAAATGATTGTCAGGGCTTTTGCAATGGTTGCATTGCGTTGGTTTTGCTTTCTCCTTTGTTTGAAACCTTCAATCTGTTTAGAAAGTTGGGTTTTCAAGATATCCAACTGCTTTGTTGCAATTGCTTTGTTGCTATCTGTTGACATAATTAACTCCTTTTTTCAAACTTACAAAGCTCCCTTAAATACTTTATCCAAAATACCCGGCATCAACGCTGACAGTTCCTCCCCGCTCGCGGACTGTGACTCCCGCAACCCGTTGACCTTCGCCATCAGCCATTCGTGAATTCGTGGTTTTATTCGTGGACGGTTTCTCGCCATCACAATTCACCTCTAAACGCCTTATCTAAAATACTCGGCATCAACGCGGACAACTCCTCCCCGCCCGTGGACTGTACCTCCCGCAACCCATTGACCTTCGCCATCATAGTTCACCTTTGAAAGCCCTATCCAGTATGGACGGCATCAGCGCGGATAACTCTCAAGCTACTTTAGGCAGTCGCTCTTTGATCGTATAGATGTGGTTGGAACCCAATGAACAGATCGCGGATATTCTGGATCGTGCCCAATATCTTCTGCGCATCGTCGAGCGCCTGATATTTCAAAAGAAGCAGAGGCGCAAGTTTTTCCTGGTCGAGTTCTTCGACGCCGGTTTCGATGTATTTGGACAGGACAAATTCGACAAATTCCTTTTGTTCATTACTTAAAGATGCAAATATCTTGGATTGAGCTTTGGCAACTCGAAGCTCTCTCGTTATAGGTTGTTGTAAAAACGATATATATTCCAAGACGTCAAACAAGTCGCTCTTTTCGGCGTTGATCAGGGATTGCATGATATGCAATTGTTCCATGCCGAAGCCCGCTTCGGCGAGTTTTTCGAGCAGGGCTCTGCGCGTATCAGGCTTGGACCAGATCCAGCGCAGTTGTTCTTCGTCCTTGAAAAATTCTGGCAGTTTGCCGAACAGTTTTTCAAGGAATTGCTTTGCCGTAAGCGGCTTGCCATCGATATCATAGAACATGGTGGATGCCATATGCTGGATCTCGCGCTCTTTGCCGTCACCCAGTTTTATTTTGACTTTGACACGCGGCTCGTAATCGGGAGGCGGCTCGGCGGTCTTACGTTTGGATGGTGGTTTTGGTTCTTCGGGGTCTTCAGGTTCGCCATCCCATTCGGGGTCGGCGAAGTGATGATGGGCATCGACGAAGTCGTAAATGGTGAAGTATTCCTTGCCGTCGAAGAGACGCGTGCCGCGTCCGATGATCTGCTTGAATTCGATCATGGAGTTGATGGGACGCATGAGAATGATGTTGCGGATGTTGCGCGCGTCTACGCCCGTGGATAGTTTCTGCGAGGTAGTCAAAATGGTGGGGATGGTTCTTTCGTTATCCTGAAATTGACGCAGGTATTCTTCGCCGAGCGCGCCGTCATTGGCTGTGACTCGGACGCAGTACATCGGGTCGGGATTCTTTTTGTATTGGTTGATCAGATCGCGGACCGCGGCGGCGTGGTCTTGAGTGGCGCAGAAGACGATCCCTTTTTGAGTCTGATCGATCTCATCCATAAAGAGTTGCACGCGTTTGGCTTCACGGGCTTTGATCTCGATGATGCGGTTGAAGTCGGCTTCTTTATAGACCTTGCCTTCTTCGATCTCGCCTTCAATGATCTGGTCATCTGAAGTGTAGATGTATTCATCGAGGGATGTTTTCATGCGGCGGACTTTGAACGGGGTCAGGAAGCCGTCGTTGATGCCTTCTTTGAGCGAGTAGATGTAAACAGGTTCGCCGAAATATTTGTAGGTGTCGGCGTTGTCTTTGCGTTTGGGTGTGGCGGTGAGACCAAGCTGCACGGCGGGGGAGAAGTAGTCCATGATGGCGCGCCAGTTCGATTCGTCGTTGGCGCCGCCGCGGTGACATTCGTCGATAACGATGAAGTCGAAATAATCTTTGGGATATTCACCAAAGTATGGCGTGTCGTTGGGACCGCTCATGAAGGTTTGGAAGATGGTGAAGAAGATGTTCCCGTTGGTGGGGACTTTGCCTTTTTTGCGGATGTCATTAGGCTTGATTCTCACGAGGGCATCTTCGGGGAAAGCGGAGAAGGCGTTGAAGGCTTGGTCGGCGAGAATATTTCGATCGGCGAGGAACAGGATGCGGGGTCGGCGTGAAGCGTCACGTCTTAAATTCCAGCGTGTTTGGAATAACTTCCATGCAATTTGAAAGGCGATGAATGTTTTTCCAGTCCCGGTGGCGAGTGTAAGTAAGATCCGATTTTTGTTTTCGGCAATCGCGGACATGACGTTGTTGACGGCGATCTCTTGAAAGTAGTAGGGGGTTTTGCTGACCACTTCAAATGGGACTTCAACCAGGTCGTCGCGCAGGTTGTTCGGTATGGCGAAGGTTCTGTGCCAGAGTTCTTCGGGCGTGGGGAATTTTGTGACCGTGCCTTCACCGCCGCCCATGTTGATCTCGTAAATCTCTCTGCCGTTCGCGGCGTACGCAAACTGGAGGCTGAGTTTTACAGCGTAATCTTTTGCCTGCCCCACGCCTTCGCCGACGCCGTATTCACTGCTCTTGGCTTCAATGACGGCAAGCTGACGGTTTTTATAAACGAGGATGTAATCGGCGATGGATGGTTTGCCGCGCCCGCCGCCAGTTTGAATTTTGCCTTTGGTGATGTGATATTCGCGCCGAATTTTGGAGCCTTCGACCACGCCCCAGCCGCTGGCTTGGAGTTGTGGATCGATCAGTTCGGCGCGAGTCTCGGCTTCGTTCATGATCTGGTGTCGTTTGGATTTTCGTTTAGTATTCTGTTAAAGTTTTCAACCACATATTTTTCAAACTGCGGCTTTACATGTTCTGTATTGTTTTTTGTATTCTTGCCATTAAACCATATTGAGCGCTTGCCTTTGTTCGTTCCGTTCTTATTTTGAGCAGCTTCTTTGACAAATTCTGCCGAAGCAAGTATCCATATTTTATCAATTCTTTCAGAATAAAAAACAAACCAATAGTTTGGTCGGTAATCATGGGTTATCGCTGCAAATAGCCCTGAATCACCAAATTTAACGTGTTTAGAGCGAGCTTTGATCTGAACTTCAACAAAACTGCCATCGGGCTTTTTGATGACTGCGTCAATGGCATCATCATCCACCATTGGCAAAAAAACATCCAGCCCCTCTTTCAGCATTAAACCAATCACGTAATACTCTATTCGTTTGCCAAAGGCGGCAGAATGTCGAAAGCTTTTATCGCCGGTCTTGTTTTCGTTCATGTTTTCCCTTTTTGATTTTCCTCGAGTGCGTACGTGATGGCAAGTATAACGCCGTTCATGTCGTTCATGATTTGGTTGTTCCAGAAGCGAATGACCCTGTAACCCAGTGACTCGAAGTATTTGGTGCGCTCGTCATCGTACTCTTCCTGTTCAAGGTGCTGACTTCCATCGAGTTCGATGATGAGTTTTTCTTTGATGGCACAGAAATCAGGGATGTACTTCCCGATGGCATGTTGTCTTCTAAAATTCACACCGTTGAGTTGGTTGTTGCGCAGGCGCGACCAGAGTTTGCGTTCGGCGGGCGTGAGCGCCTTGCGAAGTTTGCGGGCGTTTTCGTAGCCCTTGGGCGTGGTTCTTCTGGGCGGCATGGATGAATTTTAACCGCAATTTTGACCCCATCCCCCGCCTTCCCCAAATCAAAAACAAAAACCGATTTGGAGAAGGAGCCTGACGACTTGCGCAACAGATTCTATTTTCATTCCAGCATTAACTTCCCTTCCCCTAAATTCCGCACTTTGGAATTTGGGGGAAGACGGATGGGGGTCGCTCTACA
>JBDTWO010000054.1:0-25984 GCA_040006635.1 Chloroflexota bacterium | reverse complement strand
AAGAGTATCTACTCAAAGTCCTTGCTGCTGCCAATTAAGATGCAATCGCCCTGGCATTCCGTAGTGCAGGTGGCGTCGGTTGTATAATAGATAGGACTTACACAAACCCTCATCAGAATCCACTAATCTTTTACAAATTCGCGGAGATTAGCGTAGATTAGTGGACAAAAGAATCATTCTGCATCCAACCATTTGTTTTTCGCTTATTGCAGATCAAGTTCAATAAATACAGTATTGTATAATCATTGCTGAGGAGAAATCGATGCGTCAATCTGTACTCACTGATCAGCAAGCCCAATTTCTACGTGATGAAAAAGAAACCCTGGCTGGGATGCAAATTGCACTGGCGAAGCTCGACCTGCCGCGCGAAGCCATGGACAGCCTCCAAAAAGCCATCCTGCAACTCGATGAGCTTTTTCTGATCGTGATCGTGGGCGAGTTCAATGCCGGTAAGAGCGCCCTAATCAACGCCCTGCTTGGTCAAAAAGTGTTGACTGAAGGCGCCACACCCACTACCTCGCGTGTGACGCTCGTCAAGTGGGGTGAACGTCCCGCCGAACAGATCGTAGATGAAAGTTTCGCTGTTTATACCCATCCCTTGCCGCTTCTCAAAGAATTGAATATTGTGGATACACCCGGCACGAACGCCATCATCCGCCAGCACGAACGGCTCACTGATGAATTTGTCCCGCGCAGCGATCTTGTGCTGTTCGTCACCTCCGCCGACCATCCCCTCACCGAAAGTGAGCGTCAATTCCTCGAACGGATTCTCGCCTGGGGCAAGAAGATCGTCCTCGTGTTGAATAAAGTGGACATCTTCGAAAGCGACTCGGGTCTGCAAGAAGTCCAGGACTTCATCTTGAAACATGCCGTCACGATACTCGGCGATCAACCCAAGCTGGTGCCTGTTTCTGCCAAATTAGCCCAGCGCGCCCTCTCTGAGTCTGATCCTGCTGAGCGCACCCGCTTGCGCAGTCTCAGCCGCCTTGATGACCTTGAGCAATTCATCAACGCCACTCTCGATGACACCACCCGCTTACAACTTAAGTTCAATAATCCATTGGGTGTTGCCGAGCGTCTGATCGATCAAGCGGGTCAGAGTCTTGCTGCCCAATCTGAATCCCTGAATGAAGATAAAACGACCGCCGCCTCATTGGAGACTGTCATCACCGAATACGAACGTGAACTGCACAACGAATTGCCTCCCCGGCTGGCTGAAGTGGAAAATATTCTCTACCGCCTCGAACAACGCGGCCTTGATTTCTTCGATAACACCCTGCGCCTGACCAATGTGCAAAACCTGATGCGCGGCGATAAGATCCGCGCTGAGTTCGAGAAGAAAGTCCTTGCGGATGTCCCGCAGCAGATCGAAGAGCAGGTTCAACGTCTCATCGACTGGCTGGTGCAAAAAGACCTGCACGAATGGCAGCAGGTCATGAGTTACCTGCACCGCCGTCGGGCACAGAACCTTGACCATTTGGTCGGTGAAGGCTACGGTCCGCGTGAGACGCGTCGGCGCGAGTTGATCGACACCGTTGGTAAAAGTGTCTCCACCATTGTCGAAACGTACAACCGCAACCAGGAAGCCAAAGAACTCGCAGCCAGCGTTGAAACTGCCGTGGCGCAAACTGCCTTGCTAGAGGCTGGAGCCGTTGGGCTCGGAACGATCGTCTCGATTGCGGTGCTCTCCTCCAGTATGGACATCACCGGTATCGTAGCGGCTGGCACGCTGGCGATCCTCGGCTTTTTCGTGATCCCTTTCAAGCGCAAGCAAGCCAAAGATAATTTCAAAGAAAAGATGCTCGCCTTGCGTACGAAGCTGTTAGGTGCGCTGACCACACAATTCAACAATGAGCGTGAAAGTGTCATCGCCCGTCTCAAAGACGGCGTTGCGCCCTACACTCGTTATATCCGCAGTGAACGTGAGCGCATCGATACAGCCGAGGCGACCCTGACTGACTTGCGGCAGAGTCTCTCTGGGCTGCGTGCGCGTGCCCAGTCAGTATTGACGAAATAAAAGTCTTAATTTCCGGTATCCAATTTCTGGATTTGGGAATAGGGACGTACAATGTTCTGCGTCTTTGAAAGACGCGCCTGGGAGAAACAAAGCATGACCAAACAGCGGGTAGTTGTCACAGGTTTGGGGGCGATCACAGCGCTGGGCGCTGTGGACGCATTCTGGCAGGGCTTGCTGGCTGGGCGTTCCGGTATCCGCAGGATCAGCCGCTTCGATGCTTCGTCCATGAAGACGCAGGTCGCTGGTGAAGTGGATTTTGATCCGTCCGACTACGATATCCCTCCTAAGAATGCCCGGCGGATGTCGCGCGCGTCATTGCTTGCGCTGGCAGCTGCTTCAGCCGTACTAGCCGACTCCAAGCTGACAGTGAGCGACATCCAAAACCAAAGCGAACGTTGTGGAGTTGTCTTAGGCACAGCCAACGCAGGCTTTGAACTTTTGCTGGAGAGTTCACTCGGTTATCGGCTCAAGGGGACTCGCATCAATCCCACTGCCTTGATCAACGGACTCCCAAATATGCCAAGCCATTACGTCAGTGCCTATACTGGCGCGGCGGGTCCGTTCCATACGGTCTCTGCCACGTGTGCCAGCGGCACTCAGGCAGTCGGCTTGGCATTGGATCAGGTTCGGGCAGGCAGAGCAGACATCATGTTCGCAGGCGGCGTGGATACACTCATCCATCCCGATGTGATGTTGGCGTTCGAGTCGATGACTGTTCTGGCAAGCAAATATGGCGACCAACCTGAGCGTGTCAGCCGTCCCTTTGATGCGGAGCGGGATGGCTTTGTCATGGGTGAGGGGTGTGGCATTCTGGTGCTTGAGCGTTTGGAGCATGCGTTGGGCAGGTCTGCGCACATTTATGCCGAGGTGCTGGGCTACGCCACCTCCTCGGATGCCGGTCACAGTGCCGCGCCTGATTCAGAAGGCCGGGGTGCTGCCAATGCCATGCAATGGGCGTTGGATGATGCGGGTTGTCCGCCATATCAGGTCGGTTACATCAACGCCCACGGCACCGGGACAGTCGTTAACGACGTCATGGAAACAAAAGCCATAAAACGCGTGTTTGGTGAACGAGCTTATCAAATCCCCATTAGTTCAACAAAGTCCATGATCGGTCATTGTATGGGCGGCTCCGGCGCGCTGGAGGCAATTGCATGTGTGAAGTCGCTGGAAGAGGGAGTTGTCCATCCGACGATCAATCTCGAAACACCCGATCCTGAATGCGACCTTGATTATGTGCCCAACCAAGCGCGTCAAATTGATCTGCAAATTGTTCTCTCGAACAGCTTTGGTCTTGGCGGACAAAATGCCTGTCTCGTTTTGGGAAAATACTCAGGATAGAACAAGCGGTTCTCATATCTGAATTAACAACTTCTTCTTTAGATTGGGTCTTCATCGATGACAGACGGGAGGTTTGAATTTATTCTGAATAAAGGCTCATTTTTCCAACAGCCATTCAATGGCTTCCTCGATATCGGTAAAAATCTTTACGCGATGTGCGCGATTTACCGCAACATTTTCGAAGAATTTATACTTATTGAAATCCCTTTCGGGGACCACCACTACGCGCCTGAACTTGGCGAAGTGCATCTTCAATTCCCGCGATTGCTCTTTCTGATTCTCAGGAATTCGAAAAAGCTCCATCACCGAGAGATCGAGTTTCATAGCTCGAAAGTCGCTGAGTACCCGGAAGCAGCTTTTCTCCGCCGCAAGTAATGCTCCATGACTCAACACTTCTTTCATATCACTTAGATTTGCATCGCCTTCATAGGTCAACCTGATAAATCCCATTTCGTCATAGTTAATAGAATATGACATAAGAAACCTTTTTCACATGCTTTGATTGATTGAAGTAAAAAATAATAGTCCCATCTACAATCTTATGCAAGTAACAGAAATCACTTTAATTTTATGCTCATCACAAGCTGACCAAAACGGGGTGGCATGTAGCATATAATATGTCAAGGCGCTTAGGCATTCCAAGCCATAGAAGGCGCCGAAACCGTGTTTCTATGAATAGGTGGATTACTGAAAGGAAAAGACGATGAAGAATAATAAGAAACTCTATGCTATGTTGTTGGTTGTGTTGGTTTTCAGCCTGCTGGTTGGATGCGGCTCAAAAGAAACGAAGCTTACTAGCACCGATGCAGATACAGTCCTTGCCTTTAGTGAAGCAAAAACAGACAATCTATTGGTAGGCATGAACGCGAACGACTATGCAGCTTTCTCGCTGGATTTCGACAAAGACATGTCGGCGGCTATGCCTCAAGCCCAATTTGATACGCTCAAGAAAGACCGCGATACCAAGCTGGGACTTTATGTGTCGCGGCAGGTGAACAGCGTTGTGAAGCAGGGTGACTTTTATGCCGTGATTTATGATGCCAAGTTTGAAAAGGACGCTGCAGTCACGGTCCGCGTGGTGTTCCGTGCTGCCGAGCCGCATGCGGTCAGTGGTTTGTGGTTTAGCAAATGATCTGCCGGTGCTGAAATACGCCTGAGCCTCAGCGCGGGAACGTGCTATACTAAATGTATCAATAGTTACTGTGGGCGCGCGCTTGCAGTTAACTCCACAGGGGTCGCAGACGAGGAGAGACTAGTATGAGCAGCAATGATAAGAAGAACAAAGCCGGTCGTGAAGATCGCAAAAAAGCCAAATTGAATCCAAAAGAAAAACGCAAATTGAAGAATGAAAAGAAAAAGAAGTTCAATCCATTTGGGGCAAACTAATCCTTGGGCTGAATTATCCCGCAGGCTTACAGCTCATTCGAAAAAGCCTGCGGGATGTTTGTGACTGAAAGAAACGATATTGCAATTCCCAAACCTAAGAGCATGGAGTTAAAATACAGGTATGACCGATCAAAATAGCTACCTCATGGTTGTTGAAGACATCCCCGATATTTTGAACTTGCTCGAAGCGACCCTGAAATTCAAGGGCTACCGTGTGGTCACCGCCCGGAATGGGGAAGAGGCGCTTGAGGCTCTTGAGAAAGAACGCCCCGCGCTCATCATTACCGATATCCTGATGCCCAAGATGGACGGTTTCAATCTGGTCCATCGCCTGCGCATCAACCCCGAAACGCGGACTATTCCAGTAGTATTCCTCTCCGCCACTTATGTTGCGCCGGAAGATAAGTTGTTTGCCCAATCGATTGGCGTGAACCGTTTTATTGAGAAGCCCGTTGACCTTGTCAAATTCCTGCCTATCATTGAAAGGATTTTGGCGCAGGGTGATAACCCGCCAATCCCTCCGTTGAGCGAAGCCGAATTTTATGAGGGTTATCGTAAACGTCTCGAGATCAAACTAAAACAGAAGGCGGTTCAGATCTCACGAGATGAACATATCCTCACCAACCTGACCGATGAGGAGCGCGCCTCCATCAAGGGCTCGTTGAGTACGGCAATGGCGGAACGGCAGGAGATCCAGCAACTGCTCGACCAGATCCGCGAGTTGGCTGAAAAAAAGAACAAGCCAGATGAAACTGAGAAGCCCGCGTAAATTTGCCTAGCCGGGTAATATTGAGAATAGAAAACGACAGTCACAAGTTGAAACGTGACTGTCGTTTCTTTATCCGATGATAAAATCGAAGTATTGACCCATGACCAGTGACCAACCCAACAATCCCTTACACGGTATTACACTCGAAATGATCCTAACCCATCTGGTGGAAAAATACGGCTGGGAGGCATTGGGCGGCCGCATCAACATCAAATGCTTTACGAGCGATCCGAGCATCAAGTCGAGTCTAAAGTTTTTGCGCAGGACGCCCTGGGCGCGCAAGAAAGTCGAAGACTTGTATCTCAGAAGTCTTCAACAATAAGACCATTCCGAAGGTTTTGATACTACCGTGATTCTTTTCTGTGTATGCCTTCGGGATGTTATTCAGTGTGCTTGGTGCTGATCGCATACGCCGCGATGCTGAATGCCATCGCCACGTTGTAGGACTTTTTCTCCCCGCGCATCGGAATATAAAAGATCTCATCAGCCAGCTTGAGCAGTTCGGGGTCAACGCCGGTCACTTCGCTGCCAGCGATCAAGACACTTTTATTTCCTGTTTTACTTCTCGATTCTCCATAACTTCCGATTGCCTTTGCCTTCACGCCCTCTTCCAGGGCAAACACCCGCCAGCCTTCCTTTTTTAATCCCTTGACCAGCTTCACCGCATCCTTATGATAGGACCACGTAACGGAATCCTCTGCGCCGAGCGAGGTCTTGGTCACGGCTTCGTTATCGGGGGTGGGCGTGATACCGCACAGATACGCGTGTGCGAAACCGAAGCCGTCGGCGCTGCGAAAGATCGAGCCCACATTCCACGCCGAGCGTATGTTATCCAATAACACCGCAAGTTCCCCTCTCCTTTTAGGAGAGGGGTCAGGGGTGAGGTGGCGAGCAGGCGTTGGTTCAAGGATCAACTCCCGGCTAAGAATGAGGCGCGTGTCGCCCATGCAGATCGGGCAGCGTGTGCCGAAGGCATGTCCCTCTGTGAGTGGATAGCGAAGTCCGCATGCTGTACAGAGTCTGATTTGATAGGAGGTTGTTGGCATGCCGTGATTATACATGCTACAATTTGACTATGCATCGCGTTGTCCCTGAACTGATCATTGAAAATTATCGCGCCGGGCGTTTTAGCGGGGAGTTCCCGGCGGTTGGCATGTTTTTGGATCTAACCGGTTTTTCGAGCATGGCCGATTCACTTATGCAGCAGGGCCAGCACGGCGCTGAGGTGCTGGCGAATTTAATGCATGGCGTTTTCAACCCACTGGTGGAAAACATTTTTAATTATGGGGGCAAGATCGTCAGCTTTGCGGGCGATGGCATCATGGCTTTGTTTCCGATCGAGAACAATGAAAAGAATACGGCTCTGCGCGCCTTGGCTTCCGCTTGGACAGTACAACGTCGGCTAACCGAAAACCCGGTGCGCCAAACCGTTTACGGTAAATACACGTTCTCGGTCAAGATCGGTGTCACGGTTGGTTCAGTTTCGTGGGGCATATTACGTTCGGCAGATGGTAAAAATGCGACTTACTATTTTCGCGGTACTGCAGTAGATAATTCTGCCAGAGCAGAACATTCTGCCAAGCCGGGTGAGATCTTGCTGACGGAAAATATTAAAGCGCTTTTACAAAACGAAATTACGACCTCGCCGTTCGCTTCTTTCCATCGGGTGAGCGGGTTCGTTGCCGAATTGCCTGATCCTGCGCCGAGCGCTTTCCCGCCCGCCGACCTCGAGATATCCAAGCTTTTTGTACCGGAAGAAATTATTACCCAGAATATCCGCGGCGAATTCAGGCAGATCGTGAATCTATTCATGAGCTTTCCTGATCTATCTGATGATCAATTGCAGGAATATGTGCAGATCGTTTTTGAACTGCGTGAAAAATATGGCGGGCTGGTAACGAGGCTTGATTTTGGCGATAAGGGTTGCAACATGCTGGTGCTGTGGGGCGCGCCAGTGGCGTACGAAAACGATATTGGACGAGCGCTTAATTTTGTTTTGGATCTTAAGTCGCGGGTGGCTTTCCCCATTACAGCGGGCATCACTTATTATGTTGCGCATGCTGGTTATTTGGGTAGCGCGATGTGTGAAGATTACACTTGTTATGGCTGGGGTGTGAACCTGGCTTCACGGTTTATGATCTCGGCTTTTAAAGGTGAAATTTGGGTGGATGAACGCATTGCGCGCCGTGTTAAAAACCGTTTTGAATTTGAATATCAGGGCGCGCAATATTTTAAAGGCTTTGCTGCTGCCCAAAAAGTATTTTCTTTTTCCGGGCGTAAATCGCAGGAGTTATTTCATCAGGGTGAGTTCGTGGGGCGCGAGTTGGAGTTGCCGCGCCTGATCGATTGTGTCCAACCTTTGTGGCAAGGGAAGTTTGCCGGGCTGACCGTACTTTGGGGCGACGCCGGGATTGGTAAAAGCCGGTTGGTATATGAGTTGAAAGCCTCGCATTTGTACGAGCATAAAAATGTACTTTGGGCGCTTTGCCATACCGATCAAATTTTGCGGCATTCGTTCAACCCTTTCCGCTATTGGTTGTTCCGTTATTTCGGTATCGATTCCACGCTGGATGACGCGGCTCAGAAGCTCGTGTTCGAATCGAAGCTAAGCGCTCTGATCGAAAGCGTAGCCGACCCTGATCTGGCTGGTGAATTGGATCGGGTGCGGACTGCGCTAGGCGCTCTACTCGATATCTATTGGTCTGATTCTTTCTATGAGACGCTGGATGCGGAAGGGCGTTATAACATTACATTGGCGGCTTTGATCGCCTTGATCAAGGCTGAGAGCCTGCGTCAGCCGGTGCTTATCTTTATTGAAGACGCACAATTCATGGATGACGACTCGAAAGCCTTTCTACCGCGTTTGAAGCGTGCGCTGACGGTGGGCAGTAGTGAGTATCCGGTTGCGCTTCTGATTTCATCCCGGCATGTTGGGTCTGAGTCATTTCTCACTTCTGATTTGATCGATCATGCGATTGAGTTGGGAGCCTTATCTACGCAGGCGCTCTTCAGCCTGGCTGAGATTTATCTTGGCGGTGCTGTATCACCTGATTTGGTCAAGGTGTTGCAAGCACGTTCTGAAGGCAACCCCTACTTTGCTGAACAGATTTTGTTATACCTGCAGGAAGAAAAGTTGCTCGAAATGAGCGACAAAGGTTGGAAGGTGATTAGAAGTCTGCAGGAAGCGTCTCTGCCTGCCGATATCCGCGCCTTGTTGGTGGCGCGGCTTGACCAGTTAACGCGCAACGTCAAAGAAGTCATTCAGACCGCCGCCGTACTCGGACGTGAGTTCGAAGTTCAGGTGCTCTCAGAAATGCTGCAAGACGATCATCAGCTTTCAGAAGAGATCATCGCCGCTGAAAGAGCGGATATCTGGTCGGCTCTCAGCCAGATCCGTTATATGTTCACACATGGATTGTTACGCGATGCCGCTTATGCCATGCAAATGCGCGCCCGCCGAATGGAATTGCATGCGGTCGCTGTCGACGCTTTGGAAAAGGTGTATGCTGAAGATGTGGAACATCACTATGGTGAATTGGCATACCATGCTGAAAGTGCGAAATTAGCAGACAAAGCGCTCCACTATTTGCAGCTGGCCGGTAAAGTTGCCGCAGATGCTTATCAAAACAGCCAGGCAATGGATTATCTCACGCGGGCACTTGTCTTTGTCCCTGTTGATGACTTAGCTACTCACTCTGATTTGGTAACAGAGCGTGTGGAATTATTCTCACGCATGGGTCAGCGTGAGCTTCAGCTAAGTGATTTGCATTTGCTGGAACGCTGGGCAGAGCAAATTGATGATCCCAATCGTTTGGCGAAAGCCATGTCATTGTGGTCGCTCTATTATTACACGACTGGTCATTATTTGAATGCGATTGAGTATGCCAAACGAGCCGACACCTATTTCAACACAGAGACTGTGCCTGAACTCGTGATCAAAACGCAAAACTATTGGGTGTCCGCCTTGCTGCGAATAGGGAAACCAGATGAAGCGATGTCGCTGGCATATACAGCGTTACAACTTGCCCGTAGTTCAGACAGGCGTGTTGATGAAGCTCGTGTATTGACACTTATGGGCTTGGTGGCACTTGAACAAAAGAATCCCGGACTTGCCCACGCATATCTTGAAGATAGCGTACACATCGCCCGCGAAATGAAAGAACGCAGACTCGAAGCAGTCGCCCTGAACAATCTTGCCGTATCTGAAGGATCAATAAAAGGAAATTACGCTCTTGCCGGAGAATATTACGAGCAAGTCTATATGATCGCAAAAGAGACAGGTGATCGATATCAAGAGGGAATTGCCCTAGGAAATTTGGGTTTCGTTGCCGGGATGCAGGGAAATATTTCCGCTGCGTATCTACACCATGAAAGCTCGTTGTTTGTTGCTCGCGAGATCGGTAATGTCAACCTGGAAACATATACTCTGATCAACTTAAGTGCCGTCTCTGGGATTCAAAAAGAAGCGTCTCAAGCCTTGAAATTTGCCAAACAAGCGGAAGAACTTTCGAGAAAAATTCACGATCGCTCAGCTGAAGCTTGGTCCTTGTTGTATATTGGCCATGCCTGCCTGCTGATGGAAAATTATGTTGATGCCCGCAAGGCATATCAAAAATCCATCAACATTCGGAACGAATTAAGCCAACCAAACTTGGCAATGGAAGCCCTGGCGGGTCTCGCCGAAGCCGCGTATCAAATGAACGATCTTCAAAGCGCAGCTCAGGAAGTTGAAAAGATACTAGTGTATTTTGAAAGCGGCGGGTCCCTGGATGGAACTGAAGAACCGTTGCGCATCTATTATGCATGTTACCAATACCTCGATAAACAAAAAGACCCGCGTGCCCAACAAGTTCTGCATATTGCAAAACAATTGCTGGAAACGCAGGTCTCGAAGCTCAAAGACGAAGCTGCACGCCAATTATTTACCGAAAATTTCCCCTGGCGGCACGCGTTGCATCAAGCTGTATCGCCTTAAGGCGGGGCTGTGCCAACTGCCGGATCACCGTCGGTTAGTTCAAAGGTATCATCAACAACAGCGCCTCCAAATTCATAAGGCCGGTCGTTGTTTGAATTACCGTCATAAACTACAATCTTTTTGCCCGCAGATTTCAAAGCTGAAAGCCCGGCAATTTTAACCTTGAACCTCTGATTGATATACTCCCCAGTCTTCTTTTTAATGGCAAAATTATTCAGCCAGCGAATTGAGGTGCCATCTGCCATTGTTGTAGGCAGACCAACATTATCGATGCTGAGTTTTTCAACCACATAATCGCCATCATCCACGATTTCGATATCTGTGTCAATTTCAGCGGCGAGATGTTTCTTGATCTTGAATTTTTTTTTGTTATTATTATCTTTTTGAACTTTATCAACAATTACAGTTTTATTTTGCGGCATGTTCCTCTCCTTCTGAATTGGTAATTTGATTATACTCCTGATACTATGAAATATATTATCTTCAACAAGCCTTATGGTGTGCTCTCGCAATTTACCGATGAGGGCACTGGGCATCCTACGCTCAAACAATATATCAACTTGCCTGATGTCTATGCGGCGGGTCGCCTGGACCGTGATAGCGAGGGCTTATTGTTGCTTACCGATGACGGCGCCCTCATCAAAAAACTCACTGACCCGAAGCATCACATTGAAAAAACCTATTGGGTGATGGTGGAAGGTGACCCAACGCCGGATAAACTAACCCAACTCGAACGCGGAGTCCTGCTCAAAGACTATCAGACGCTCCCCGCCAAAGCCCGCCTCATTCCAACCCCCGGCCTGCCACAGCGACTCAAGCCTGTCACTCCGCATGGACCTACTTCATGGATCGAGATCAAGCTCCACGAGGGCAAGAAACGCCAGATCCGGCATATGACTGCGGCGGTTGGCTTGTTTACTTTGCGGCTGGTGCGTGTGGCAATCGGTGAAATAAAGGTCAGTGAACTTCAAGTGGGCGAGTGGCGCGAGTTAAGCGCAGATGAGATCAAATTGTTGAGAAAGTAAGCACAGTACATCGTGCCCACACTGGGTATAATAATTTCATGCTCAAGCAAATCAAATATTACTTTCTCGCTGCTGTAGTGTTTCTTGCATTGATTTCTAATTTACGCGTCCAGGCACAGCCTATTTATGAAAGCTCTCCATTTGATTTGATCAATGCAGTCAACGCTTTGCGCGCCGCTTATGGGTTGCCCGCCTATAGCATCAATTCAACCTTGATGTTCACTGCCCAGAACCAGGCGGACTTTATGGCAGCGACCGGTAATGTTACTCATTTTGGACCCGGCGGCATCAACGTTACTGCTCGTTTGCTTGCCGCGGGCTATCCACTAGCTGGAGATTTATCTGTAGGCGGCTTTCGCTCTGAGAATATCATCGAAGGCAACGGGATGTCTGCCCAGGAGGCAGTGGATGCCTGGATGGGGGATGCGCCTCATCAATTTACAATGCTTTCTCAAGATCTGACCGAGATCGGCGCTGGTGTTGCTGTCGTGAATAACGCTGTCTATTATGTGATCGATTGTGCACGATCTACAACTAGCGGGGTGCCGCAGGCGAGTACCCCGATCAGCGTAGGCGGAGCAACTGTCCCGGCGGGCGAAGCGGTGGTTTATCCGGTTGTTCTCAGCACACCGAATGCGAACGGGGAAGTTATCCATGAAGTCCAGCCTGGTCAAACGTTGTGGCAGATTGCGATCTCTTATCAAATCAAGATCGATGATATTAAGCGTTTGAATTATATTGTCGAGAACAACATCTATCCGGGGGATAAGTTGTTAATCAAAAAAGAAGCCGCGCCGTCCGCCATGCCGCCAACAGAGACTGCAATTCCTGAATTGACTGTGACTGTTGCGCCTTCAGCCACAATCGCCCCAACGCTGACAGCGACTCAGACTCGAATACCTGTTGCTCCCATCGCGAGAGACAATAAAATGCTCATACCAAGTGTGATTGCAATTCTGGTCCTTGCGATGTTGGGTGGCAGCTTTTTTACATGGCTGGGGAATTCGAGTAAAGACAAGCCTTCCTAAACACTGGATGAACATCACAATAAACTGGTTACTTATTTTTCTTTCTTACTTCTGTGTAACTGATATACTTTATTTATATTGTGATTAAATTCACAAATAGGAGTTGATCATGAGTGAAATTCGGATCGATGCTTTACTGCCTCAAGAGATGGCAACCCGCGCAGAATATTTGGGGGTGCGCAAGGCAGAAATGCCTTTCCTCAAAATGTTTATGCTCTCTGTGCTGGCTGGCGCGTTCATTGCCTTGGGCGCGATTTTTGCTACAACTGTCAGTGCCGGGAGCATGGCAATTACCACCCCGAGTGGGGATGCCGCCTTTAGCACGGGCTTGCCGTTCGGCGTGACGCGTTTGCTGTCGGGATTGGTTTTTTCCCTCGGGCTGATCCTGGTGGTGGTGGGCGGCGCAGAGTTGTTTACGGGCAACAACTTGATCGTGATGGCGTGGGCAAACGGTAAAGTGACTGGTCGTGCCTTGCTCCGCAATTGGGTCATTGTTTATATTGGGAATTTTGTCGGCGCCATCGGGACGGCTGTCCTGATGTTCTTTACGCGTCAGTATACATTCGGTGCCAACTCCATTGGAATTGCGGCTCTTAAAACTGGGGTCGCTAAAAGTGAGCTGACATTCCTACAAGCGATTGCGTTGGGTATTTTATGCAATGCGCTGGTCTGCATGGCGGTCTGGCTCACGTTCAGCGCGCGCAGCACCATCGACAAAATTGCGGCAATCATTTTCCCGATCACTGCGTTCGTTGCGGCTGGTTTTGAACACAGCATCGCGAACATGTATTTTATTCCGTATGCCTTGTTCATCAAGATGTTCGATGTTGACTTTGTCAACAAAGTGGCGGACAAGGTGCCTGGTCTTGAAAAGTTGACCTGGCAGGCGTTTTGGATCAAAAACCTTTTGCCGGTTACGATTGGGAATATCATTGGCGGGGCAGTGTTGGTTGCCGCAGTTTATTGGGCGATCTTCCTACGGCCAGAGAAATCATAATAAGGAGAATCTCATGAAGGCATATGTATTGATTAAGATCCGTGCAGGCGAAGTGAAGGATGTTGTCCGCCAATTGCGCAAGACCGATAAGATCATTGAAGCCAATATGACTTTCGGTCCCTATGATGCGGTGGCGGTAATCGATGCCCCGGATATCAGCGTGTTGGGGAATTTGATCGCTACATCCATTCAGCCGATCCCCGGTGTGGAACAAACGTTGACCTGTCTCGCTGTCGAGATCTAGCTATCAAAAAAGGTGACTGTCCGTTTTGGGCAGTCACCTTTTTATTTTTGGTTTATGGCAATCTGTATCGCAAGATGCGGTTGTTTCCTGCATCTGTGACCCAGACAAAGCCTTGTGGGTCGATTGTGATTCCAGCCGCCAGCCCGATCTCTTCAGGTCCGCTGCCGAACGCACCCCAGGTGCGGACAAATTCACCGGTGGCAGTGAACTCGATAATACGCGAGCCTTCAGGGTCGGTGATGAAGACATTTCCGTTGGCGCCCACAGCGATAAAGGGCTTGTTATCCAACGATTGACCGAACCAGGCATTGACGTCCCATTGAAAGGTGGGGGTGTAGAACTCACCAGTTGCATTGGGAGTGAATGCTTGAACTCGCTGATTCCAAGTATCGGTCACATATACGGTTCCGCCTGGCGCAATGGCGATGCCAACCGGCTCGTCGAATTGACCGGGGTCAAAGCCGCCGGTGCCAAACTCGGTAAGGTAATTCCCATCTCTATCAAAGACGACGATGCGTTTGTTGCCTGTATCGGCTACGAATACCTGTCCGCGTGCGTCGACTGCAATGCCACGAGGTCCCCACAGGGAACTTGCTGATTCGGGTACATCCGCCACCGGCTGACCGTATTGTCCCCAGGTCTTGATCGGTTTGCCGTCCTTGGTAAATTTCTGAACCCGATGATTCCAGGTATCGGTCACATAGACGGAACCGTCTGGTCCAACCGCCACGCCCCACGGTTCATTGAAGGTTCCGATCGGCGCGTCACCCGCGAGAATGTCTGCGAATGTGCCCCATTGGTTGATCAGGGTTCCATCTGCGGCGATGTGCAGAATGCGATGATTGCGCGAATCGGCAACATAGAGATCGTCATTTTTACCTGCCGCAATCGAGCGCGGGGCATTCAATCCGGGCGGGCTGTAGCGGTCAGAGCCGAAGATTTGATCAGCTGCCAGAGTTACAGTACCAGCCTCATAGGGGTCTGCAGCGACGGGTGCTTCCGAAGGTCCGACGCCGTAATTCCAGATCTGAGAGGCCACATCCTTACGGATATAAAGTCGCATTTGATCGGCGGGCTGCCAGGTGGTCAACGTCATGCTCGAACTGCCGGTCGCTTGTGCATATTTGGTGTAATCGCGATTGAACCAAATATCGAAGATGCCCTCGCGAATGTCGGGGTTGCTGATCGCGTTCAGCACGCGGGTTTGATCGAGATTGAAATAATCCTGGTTGGGCCACCACATGCGGATGTAATCGAATTTGTAAAAGCCATTGCCCAAGGCTGGTTCGATCTTATCAAAGTTCTTTTGATCAACAATCACCGCCACCGCTTCGCGTAATGAACGCGTAGGCTGATCGAATGAACGCAAGGCGGTGTAATCACGCAGATACCAAACCATGGGCCAGGAAACGCCGGTATCGGGGGCGCTGGCATCATAAGCGACGATCGCATTGAGTCCGCCAGCGGTGCGCCGGGAAATTTCCTCGACCTGCGCCATCACTTCTTTGATGCCGCCTGCACCGTGCGCATACACCAGATATTCGGTTGCATTGTTGTAATTTATATAATTCGCGCGGAAGGATGTCCGCACCGTTTGCAGGGTGAGCAGCCCAAAGACCGTTAGAGTGAAGAGACCCACAAATAGGCTCGAGCGCGGGATACGGGCAAGGATCACAACACCGGCAATACTACCGATCAACGCGACCAAAGCCAGTAACAATTTAATTCTGTCCGCTGAAAGACTCGCTGGGTCCAATCCGGTTGTGGCAGAAAGAGTCATCAGGGATGCGCCATTGATCATGCTCGCCCCGAAAGTGATCAATGCGATGATGAATAGGGCGATCATTCCCAGGCTGGCAAGGTCATCCTTCATCAGGTATGCCAGCAATATCCCTGAGGCGATTACTGCGATCAATGGGAAAATAAACGCCGAGGTTGCCTGCAGTTGCGCCAGTGAGGTTCCTTGAAAAGGCGGTGTGGCTCCGTACAAAGTGCGGATCGTAAAAAATGCGGCGATTGAAAAGACTGCCAGGATCAGGATCGAGAGTATGGCTTGTCCCGGTTTGTAATCTGCCAACCGTACTTTGATTGATTCAATGATCTGCCCAACTGCCCAGCCGGTCATCAAGATCATGGGCCAAGCCATGTGATACGTGAGCCACGGCATGCGTTCGCCTGCAAAGGTGAAGGTAACAATCGTGACAATCGACCACCAGGTCATCAAACCGAAGAAAACTCCGAAATTCGATTCATTGGATTCGACAGCCTTGGGAGCTACTCCAGAAACGATCTCTGTATCTGACGAAATATCTGTCTCAGAGATGACATCCGCTTCTGACTCAGCCGCAACCTGATTCTGTCCATAAAGCTTCTTCAACCCGAGAATGATCGCAACGAGCGTACCGATCGCGGGCAGATATTCATACATGGGAATCTGTACCAGCCAATAATAGTATTCAGGTTGACTGCCGCGTTGCACGCCTTGTTGAACGAGCCAATATCCAAGTGAGCCGATCAACCCGGTGAAGAAGCCGGGTGCGTTGGTGAATACCGTTGTGTATAAGATCGTGAACACGCCCCAATAGAGCGCACCGTATTTCCACCAGTCTCGGCTCCACAATAAGCCAATGATAATCGTAATGATGAAGAATACAACTACAAATGCACCAATGATCCACAGTGACCTGGCATCCAGTCCGTTGACTGAAGCGGCGTCAGTTGGAATAATCACGTTCAAGCGCTTTTCGAGCAGCTTGATGGGGAAGGGGATCAGCATGGGAATCACGAACGTCCCGATCAAGACCAGCAGGTCAAATGAACGTTCCTTGAGAAGATTCGCCCAACCATATCCAACAAACAGAATGACGATTGCCGCAACCAGACCGATCCCAGCCAGCGCCAACAGAATGGTTGCCGGAACAGTGCTCTGACCTGAAGCCCCGGTTGGCGTTGCAATATTTGTGGGGTTGGCAGGTGCGGCAGTTTCTGTACCCGATAACTTGGCTGAGTTGCGATTGATCATCCCCAGCCCAATCCCAACGCTTGCAAATAAAGCCACGGCGGCGAGCGCGATAATAAAAGCCTTATAAAGATTCTGTTTCTCTTCCCATGGCTTGCGGGTGATCCGCGCTATGAAATAGATCCCCAAAAAGAGCAGGGCTTGCGCCGTATAGATGAAGGCGGTCTCTTTTGAAGTGAAATGCAGGAGGGTTGCGGCAGTTACAAAATATAAATACTTTTTCTCGCCGCTCTCGATATACCGCAAGATCGCATACAAAAGCAGAATACCTGAAAATCCCACAAACGACTCGTTACGGACATAGCGACCGTAGTACAGCATGTAGGGTGAAACTACCATTAGAAAGCCAGCTACCAGCATGCCCCAGTTGCCGAGATAGCGCCGCCAATACCAAACCATCCAAACCGTCGCGATACTAAACAAAGCGGAAGGGATGCGTGCTGTGAAATCTGAAACGCCGAACAAGAAATAAGATAAAGCAATGATGTGGAACTGATAAGGACCGTGCATCATCGGTGTATGCTGGTAGCCCTGTCCGCGGTACAACAGCCACGAAAAATAAGTGTGCAGACTTTCGTCGTGACTCATGGCGCGGATGCCAAGGTTATAGAACCTTGTCACAAGAGCTAGAAGGAGTATGCCTGCAAATATCGCAGCTTCATTTGTGATCGCGGGCAGGGCAGGATGGATTGGTCTTTGGAGCCAGGGGGATTTATCGTTGTCCATAATTCTCTTATCGTTTTAGGAATTGGGCTGACTTATACATCATTCTGAATGTTCTGACAAGTTTTGCTGGTTTAACGAAATTATTTTAGCTCACGTAGTTTAGTTATCCATGAGACAAATACTTGCGTTCCAGCATGCTTGAGCGTCTGAGTTGTTTTTATTTCTTGCGCGTAGTCAATAAATCACGTTGTCTTTTGATTTTATAAATATATTTTCTACAAAACAGACTGCCCTGCCAATTGACCACACCCCGCCTGGATGTCGATCCCGCGGCGCATACGGATCGTACATGGGATCCCCGCCTGCTCCAGCGCTTCTTTGAATTGGATCGCACGCTGACGGTCTGTCGCTGTGCCAGAGTATCCCGTAGTGGGGTTGAGGGGAATGGCGTTGACGTGGCACATCAAGCCTCTGAGTCGGGATGCCAAGCGCCTGGCAACTTCAGGCGTGTCATTGACGCCGTTGATCAGCGCCCATTCAAATGTGACACGCCGTCCGGTTTGCTCGACATAATATTGACAGGCATCGATCACATCCGCGATCTTGTAGCGTTTGTTGACCGGCATGATGGCAAGTCGTTCGTTATCATCGGCGGCGTGGAGGGAGATGGCGAGATTGACTTGCCGCCTCTCGTCAGCAAAACGCCTGATCTGGGGGACCAGCCCCACAGTCGAGATGGTGAAGCGGCGAGCCCCAAAGTTGAATCCATCGGCATCGTTGAGGCGGTCGATCGCGGACATGGTGTTATCGTAGTTGTGGAAGGGCTCGCCCATCCCCATAAAGACGATGTTCGTAACGACTTCGTTCGCATCCTTGAGCATGTGGGCGTAATACATGACCTGCGCGGTGATCTCGCCGCTGGAGAGGTGACGTTTGAAACCCATCTGACCGGTGGCGCAGAAGACGCAGCCCATCGCGCAGCCCGCCTGCGTGGAGATGCACAGCGTGCGGCGATTCTTTGCGCCGCGCAAATTCATACTGTCCGGCGCATTAGACTTGATCTGCGGATTATCCGCCGGGTCGCCGTAGCGCATGAGCACGGCTTCGATCAAATTCTTATCGGGCAGTTCGAAGAGGGTCTTGCGCGTGAAGCCATCGGATGAATCTTGAAAGACCTTCACCTTGAAAGGGACGAAGGTGAGATGCTCCGCCATTTTCTCGCGCAGGGATTTTGACAGGTTGGTGAATTGCTCCGGCGAGTCATAGAGATGCTGATACAGCCCCTGCCAAATTTGCTTGACGCGGTATGCCGGTTCGTTCCATTCTTTGAGGAGATTCGTGAGGGTGGGGAGGTCGAGGTCGTAGATAAGCATGGTTCTATTATACAGTAGGGGCGGAGCATTGCTCCGCCCCTACAAAATCATTCCAACGAATCCAAATTCCCCTGCACAATTTTGATATTCGGATGATCAGCAGGCAAAAACTGTTCAAAGATCTTTATCGCGCGTTCGAAGGCGGCGCGTGCGCCGGGCAGATCGCCCAAGTCTTTCAGCACACCCCCCAGGTTGTTGACGCCTATTGCCACTTGCGGATGTTCCGTGCCGAGATTGGCTTCCCAGATCTTTATCGCGCGCTCGAAGGCGGCACGTGCGCCGGGCAGATCGCCCAAGGCTTGGAGCACACTCCCCAGGTTGTTGACGAGTGCAGCAACATTCGGATGATCTTCACCAAGTTGTTTTTCAAATATTTTCAAGGCGCGCTCGTAGGCGGCGCGTGCGCCGGGCAGATCGCCCAGGTATCGCATCACAATTCCTAGGTTGTTGACCTCTGTGGCGACCTTGGGATGGTCGGGACCGAAGTTGGCTTCATCGATCTTAAGCGCGCGCTCGAAGGCGGCGCGTGCGCCGGGCAGATCGCCTTGCATTCTCATCACATCCCCCAGGTTGTTGACACGAATGGCGACATTGGGATGGTTGGTACCGAAGGTGGCTTCATCGATCTTGAGCGCGCGCTCGAAGGCGGCGCGTGCGCCGGGCAGATCGCCCAAGTCTTGGAGCACCATCCCCAAGTTGTTGACATCTGTGGCGACATTGGGATGGTCGGTACCGAAGATGGCTTCATCGATCTTAAGCGCGCGCTCGAAGGCGGTGCGTGCGCCGGGCAGATCGCCCAAGGTATACTGCACACCTGCCAAGTTGTTGATATATATTGCATTATCATGCTTAGCTATTAATGCATGTTCATAGGCGGCGCGTGCGCCAGAATAATCGGCGATCATTGTCAAGTGATAGCCGTAATTATTCCACAACGTCCCTGCGGAATCCAGTTTTGCATTTTCTGCATGTGCGGCAAGTATTGGCATGTGAGCGCGCAATGGAATAAATCGAGATGGTAAGCCAGTTTTGTTTGCTTCGTTTGATAATGTCACAAGTGTATCTGTAAGAGATTCGAGAACTTTACTATTCTCTTGGCTCAAACTACGCGCGTATTCCGCCAGTAAGGGGTGAACCGCAGGTTGGTTATTTTCACTTTCGCGCAGTAAGCCCAAGCCATAAAGCATTGATAAATTTTCATCGCAGATTTCCGTTGAAATTTTCAAAGCCTTTTCAAATATTTCTAGCGGGATGGCAGTGTTCGGCGCGAGGTAACCAGCGGTTTGAAATATTTTCTGTGCGGTTTCATTTTTCCCTTCGACTACGGGTCTCGATACATCCTTCGACTTGCTCTCAGGATTACTCGACCCACCGCTCAGGGCGAGCCATGAAAGCGCGAAGGTGCTGAGCAAACTGGTATCGTGCTGCGTAGGCGTTAAGCCAAGCATGTCTTTATGCCAGGCGTTCATCGATGGATGTTCAAGAGCTTGCTGCGCCTGTTCCAAATATTCTGCGATCTTCAAACGCGGGTGGTCGTTCAAGTAACGGCTGGCGAGTTCCAATCCAAGCGGTAAATATCCAAGCCGTTCGCCGAGGCGGTTCAGATCTTCGTCGGCATCTTTTCTTTTCGTCAGCGCGCGTTTGAGAAATTCGAGGCTTTCCTGTGCAGAAAACACATCGAGCGGTATGGGATGCAGTCCGGTCGTGGCGAGCCAGTCCGAGCGGCGGGAGGTGATTAGCAAACGCAGGGCTGAATGTCCGAGATAGCGCAGAATATTATTCACCAGCGCAGGGTCTTCAAAGTTATCGAGGATCAACAAACGCGGACGGTCTGATTTCCAGGTGTGGAGGGTCAATGTCACTTGGGAGGGCTGGTCAGCGGGGAAATTGGCGAGTCCCATTTGGGAGCCGCAACGTGCAATTTCAGATTCGAGCTGTGTTGGGTCCGCGAGGTTCAACCAATGCACACCGCGATAATAACGACCATAGCGATACGCAAATTCCACCGCCAGTTGGGTTTTGCCGATGCCGCCCATGCCCGTGATGGTCTGGTTGATAACCGTCCCGGTATTGGTGTGATTCAAAAGCGACTCGGCGAGCTTGTGCAAGTCCGCGATGCGCCCTTCAAATAATGGATTGGGAGGAAAGGGAAGATACGATCCGATGGGCAGGTCGCCTACGAGAGGATTTTCTTCGCTGGATGATGAAGGCTTTGTTTCCGCAGTTGCAGGTTTTCCGGGAGCAATCCCTCTGATGCCACATTCAAGGCGATAAAAGGCGTCTTCATTATCCAATCCAACGCGGAGATCCACCCAGGTTAATCGTTTTAGAAAGCGGGGAAGTTTTAGAGTCTTATTATCAGGTGCGCCAGGCAATAGGACAGGAATCACGCGGCGGGATTTGTCCTGCACGCGTTCCTCGATCGCTGCCCGCATCTCTTCATTTTCCCACGGGCTGATATTGTGCGGACCAACGAACACGGCGATTGTTTGCGATTCATCCAACGCCTCTTCAAGGTCTTCCTGCCACGGATCGCCAGGAATTAAATTCCACTTGTCGAGCCAAACCTTCAAGCCTTTTGCTTCCAATTTATGAGCAAGCTGCTCGATTGCAGGTTTATCTTTACTATTGTGACTGAGGAAGACATCGAATTTCATAGTGTAAGTCCCTGTTGTTGCAATGATGGTCAGGTAAGGGCGGGGTCTTTCCGCTCGTATCGAGACCACATTCTTGTTATCCCAATTTTACACGAAATAAGTAACTTGCCTTACACAGGAAGAAACTCCGAAGGAGTGAAACGATTATAGATTTCGGAATGTTTTTATCAATCCCGAAGGGATGTCATAGTTTTGCCCGAAAGCATGTCATTACTTCGGGATTATTTTCACGGCTGGCTAAAACTAGAATCATCACATCCCTTCGGGATTGAGTAATGAGGATGAGAAAAAAACAATCACAAGATGATTTATGAAACCAGCGTTGCCAAATCATCCGCAATCACATCTATCTTCGGTGTCCATGCCTCCGCTTGTGCTTTTGTGGATACACCGCTCAGCACCAATGCCGTCGGGCATCCCACTGCCTGACCTGCGGCAATGTCCGTTTCGAGGCGGTCGCCAACGACGAGAGTTTCTTCCTTTTTTGTGCCGAGCAATTCCAGAGACAGTTCCATCATATAAGGAAAGGGCTTGCCCGCAATAATAGGATCAACTTCCGTTGCCGTGGTGATGACCGAAATCCACGCGCCCGCCCCAGGGATTTCTCCGCGCGGGGTGGGGAAGGTCTTGTCGGGGTTGGTCGCATAAAACGGGATGCCGCTGCGCACCAACAAAGTTGCTTCACGCATTTTGTCGAAGGTGATGCCGCGGTCAATGCCCATTACAAAGACCTGCGCTTCCGGCGCATTGTCGGTGGACAGCACCTCAAAGCCCTTTTCTTCCAACGCGGCGCGAATCCCATCTTCACCAATCACGAAGACCTTTGTCCCTTTGGGATATTTCTGGGAAAGCATAAACGCCACGCCCAGCGCGGACGTCACTACTTGTGACGGCTGCACATGCACCCCAAACTCAGCGAGACGGTCAACGTATTGTTGAGGTGTCTTGGTGCCGTTGTTCGTTGCGAAGACATATTTCAGTCCGCGGGCTTCGATGCGCGCGAAGATCTCGGCGAGATTGCCGATCGGCGCATCCGCCCGCCAGATAACGCCGTCCATATCGAGGATGAGGGCTTTGATGTGTGCAGGTATCATTTTTTCACCACAAAGGGCACAAAGGTCACCAAGGAAAGAACAAAGAAAAAAACTTTGTGTACCTCGTGTCCTTTGTGTTAAATTTTTATTTCTTGAATTTCCTTACCAAGTATTTCAACACCGGCTGGTCGATCCACTGTGCTTTGGGGTCGGCGCGTTCTTCGAAATTCTCGTTGCCGATGAATTCATTGAACGCACTGTGGAAGTTTTTACTCTTTTTCAAGTACCCTGCTTGAGTCAGAATTGAAGTGAGTTGCTGTAGCGTTTTGCCTTTTATGTCCACGCGTTCTGTTACAGGACTCTTACCGAAATACAACTCGTGCATTTCGAGCAATTCACCGAGTCGCAAAACAGGATCGTCATGGTCATCTACGCGGTAATCGATCCAGCGGTCAACAAAACCGCCGTAGCCGCCTTTGGGTTTGACCACATAGATCGCCGCGGATTGACGTCCGCGTTTATCGCCGCCAGCGCGGTCACCGGCTAGTAAAGCCGCGTGTAATCTTGTCGGTAGGTTACCTTTGGTTTTGAGAAACGTCTTCTCGATCGCAGGGACAACTTTCGCGCTTTTGAGAATATTTCCCTGAATGGCATAGCCCTTGCCACTGATGCCGCCCGCCCAAGGAAAACAACCTTCGCCGGTAAAGGTCGCTGAATGACCTTTTGCATCCACTAAACCAACCTGGCGCAATTCTCGGTCGGGGTCATCTTTCAATAACTTGGCAAGCGTTTCATCGGCAGATAATCCTTTGCGCATCAATTCTAGTCCGTGTGGACCGTAGGATGTATTCGCAAAGGATTGAGTCGCTACAGCGCCCGCATCCGCTTGCGCCCACGGTACGATCGCACCCACCGCTGGGAACTTCGATGCCACCGCAACGCCCCAAGCTTGTTCTTCCAGATCACAAGCAACGATTGAAAACGTCATAATCTTATTCCTCTCACACGTGAAATTATATCGTAAAGCAGGGGGACGGCTGGCAATGACAGAATAGAATCAAAAAGCCTGCCGATTTCCTCGACAGGCTTTCATTACCAAACCAGCGAACTATTTGAATATTTTTTCTGGCGCGTCCAGCACCTGATCGACCAAGCCGTACTCAACCGCCTGTTTGGCATCGAGATAGTAATCGCGGTCGCTATCGTGCTCGATCACTTCCAACGGTTGACCCGTGTGCTTTGCCATGACACCAAGCAATAAAGCCTTCAAGCGCAGGATCTGCTTGGCTTGAATTTCGATGTCCGTTGCCTGTCCCTGTGCGCCGCCGAGCGGTTGGTGCATGTGGATGGTGGCGTTCGGCAGGGCGTAGCGGCGACCCTTTGTACCAGCGGTCAGCAACACGGTCCCGAAGGATGCGGTCACGCCGACAGCCACAGTGCTGATCGGGTTGGGGATCATCTGCATGGTGTCATAGATCGCGAGTCCGGCATAGATCACACCGCCGGGCGAATTGATGTACATCTGAATTTCCTTTTCAGGATCTTCATGGGTCAGGTGCAGTAATTGCGCCACAATCACATTGGCAACCTGGTCATCGATCTGCGTGCCCAAAAAGATAATGCGCTCTTTCATCAAGCGGCTAAACACGCTCACTTCGCGGTCGCCATACGGTGACGATTCGATCACACCGCCGTACACATTTTTGAAGTTAGGGATCATCGTAGCTCCTTTATTTTTGAGCAATCATACACAGCCAGTGTAGGAATTACATTAACTCTTTATCAGGTATTCTTAGGAAGCTTCGCCCGTTTCGGACTCAGGGGCGGCTGCTTCTGCTTCGGGAGCTGGTGCTTCACTTTGAACAGACTCTGCCACCACTGCCTTCGCAGCTTCTGCCTCAGCCTGACGTTCCTCAGGTGACTTATATTCACCCATCGCAATCGACTTCAACACTTCGAGCGCGCTGCGGGTGAGCACACGGTTGGCTGATTCCATGGCGATGGCTTGGGCGAGTTGCTGCTGTCCCTTCTTGCCGCCGCGGACTTTGTTGAGGTCCATGCCTTGCTGGGCAAGTGAGGTGAGTGTCTGATTGAACTCAGCATCCAAGGAAGCATTGTCGACTTCGAGCTTTTCGCGGCGGACGATCTCATCGAGGATGAGAGAACGTTCAAAGCGTTTCTTGGCAACCGGTTTGACTTCTTCTTCAACAAACTGTTCGCGCGTGGTGTTGCGAAGTTTGAAGTAGGTTTCGAGATCCATGTTTTGTTGGGAGAGACGCTGTTGCAGATCATCCAACACATGCTCGTCTTCGTGGTCGAGTGAATGCTGGTGATATTTGAAGGTCGCGCCTTCTTTGATCTTCTCGATCAGGTCAACGAAATATTTATCGTCATAATCGGTCTTGGAGCGACTCTCAACATCTTTTGCGACAGCCTCGCGTAAAGCTTCCAGGGTTTCACCGGCGCCGACTGTTTTGGCGAATTCATCATCCAGTTCAGGCAAGGTCACCGCGCGGATGGTCTTGACAGTCACTTCCATTTCGGCTTCTTTGCCTTTGAGCGCATCAAGTTCATGATCTTCGGCGAAGGTGTGCTGGATGGTTTTCGTGTCACCGGGTTTCAAGCCGACCAGTTCATTGGCAAAGCCATTGTAGGGCCATTCGGTATCGCGCTCATCCTTGCGGATAAATGCAGCGAAACCGGTGCGGGTCAATTCGGTGATCTCAGATTTGACATCCACGAGCATGTAATCACCGACCTGTGATTCGCGTTCCACGTTTTCGGTGGAGGCGTACATTTGGCGGAGATCCTCAACAGCTTTGTCCACTTCAGCTTGATCAGGAGCAGACCACTCGTACGGCAGTCGAAGCGCCTGGATGTCGCCCAAGTCCACCTCGGGAGCGAGCGGCACACGGAAGTGCAGTTTCGGCGGGTCGAGTGATTCAATCGATTCGAGGGAGCCGGTAGCGCCGGGGTTGACATCCGCTTCTTTGAGGATGTTCGAGTATTCGGCGTCGATGAAAAAATCAACAGCCTGCTCGACGATGGCTTGCTCGCCAAAGCTCTGCACCACCATGTGATAAGGTGCCTTGCCCGGTCGGAAGCCAGGGATCTTGCCGCGTTCTGAGATCTTGCGTGCGGCGCGGCGTTTGAACTGCTCCATCTTTTCCGGTTCAACTTCGACCACGAGTTTGGCTTCGTGGTTTTCTTCTATGGTTTTTTCGATTTTCAAGTTCGTAATCCCTTCGTGATTTTTTTCTGGATTCCAGAAGCTTGCTTCTGGCTTTGATTGCAATTACTCGGACAGCAAGCTGTCCGACTCCAGAGTATAAGTGAGGATGGAGGGAGTCGAACCCTCACGCCTTGCGGCACATGATCCTAAGTCATGCCTGTCTGCCAGTTCCAGCACATCCCCGCGCCGTTTGTTCGGCGGACGAAATTATACCGTAAGGT
>JBDTWO010000053.1:0-26034 GCA_040006635.1 Chloroflexota bacterium | reverse complement strand
GATCAGAGACCAGATCAAAGAGATGATCGGAACCGGTGCCCATCAGGAATGCGATTTCGGAGCCAGCGGTGTTGGCAAGCGCATCAGAAACAAGTTTGACAGCGGCATCCCAATCCAGTTGATCGCTGGCGAGTTTGGAAGCTCGGCCCTGCTTGATTGGATTCTCAACACGATCCGGGTTATAAAGCCCGTGCAAAGTAGCTTGTCCCCGCGCACAAGTCTTGCCAAGGTTGACAGGATTGCTGGCATTGCCTTCCACTTTGATCGCGCGTCCCTGCATGGTACGGACAACAAGTCCGCAAGCCGCTGCACATTCACGGCAGGTTGTAGCGTAATATGTGCTCAAGCCATTGTAGGCATATTCCGGCATCTTCTTGTACGGTTCACGTTCAACATACCGCGAAGCGGGACCACAACCGGTTAATACTGCAGTGGTTGCCGCACCCACGCTGGCAAGTTTTAGAAAATCACGCCGGGAAATTTTATCGCTCATAATCTATTTTCCTTTTCGCCCGGTCTAATAATGACAGGTTCCACAGTCGGTAAGTTTAGTCCGCTTCTCTTTTAATGTAGCAGACACACCAGGGTCGTTATTCGGATTATTTGTCAGGTTATCTTCGGTACGGGATTTGTGACAATTGAGACACCAACCCATGTTCAGCACCTGCGGATTTTCGTACACATTCATTTTGCTGACATCGCCATGGCAATTCTCGCAATTCAAACCCGCCGCAACATGCGGACGATGTGTGAAGTGCACGAAATCCGGCACTTGCGCGACAGGGACCCAAACCAACGGCGTATTATTCGCAATCGCATCGCGTAATGGCGCCAGGAGTTTGCTGTTTTTGGTGATCGCTAATTGCTGATGACAGCCCCAGCATTTGTTTTGAGTTGGAAGACCCGGTGAAGGACCCCGCAAAGCACCCGGGTGACAATATAAACATTGAACTCCAGCCGCAACATGACGCACATGCGGGAACGGGATCGGTTGTTCGGGTGCTTTTTGAGACTGTGAAATCCCATACGCGGCAAGGCTGAAGACAGCCAAGGCTCCGATGAGGGCAGCTATACGCCCCATCGGGCTGATCACCCATTCAAAAAATTTCTTGATCATGCATACTCCTATGACAAGTTTTATTCGTGAAATAACGCACGAAATTATACTAAATCAAATCCAATTTGTACACATTCTATCAAAATGAACGGCAGCAAACCAGACAGCGTACACACCAACTTACTTTATTATTAATGGCTTCATAGAGAACGATTTGGAATTGATGTCGAAAAAAAAATACAAGGCAAACAACTATCATATAAAAACTCGTCCCAATCACACTGCTGTAAAAATTAGGACGAGTAAAGACAAAGAATCAATAATGAATCTCGCGCTCCCGTTGCCGACCACAAAGTCAATCCTCTGCTGACGACGGCGGGATTATACTGCAAAAGAACAGTCAAGTACATATAATGTACAACACGCATGTTATACTTTGGAGGCTAATATGAAAAGACGTATCCAACCTTCGATAATCCTGCTCATTAGCCTGCTTTTGGTGCTCTTTGGCGTTGCAGTTACAAAATCGATCTCAATCCAACCGGGGAATTTTTCAAGCAATACCGGGGCGGCTTTTTTCTTTCAAACGACCGCCACTCCCCAACCACAACAAGGCCGCTCCGAGATCGGGTCCACCGACGGCATTACTTTGATGAGTTTCGCGATCGTTTCGGTCATCATCATTCCGATCCTCCTGCAAAGGAAGCGCTGGTCGCAAACGTCAAGCTGATTTCCAACGCCGTGCCTTTTCAATTCGTTCACCCAACGGGGGATGTGAATAGAACATGAACACCACCCATTTTTCAGGATCGACTTCACCCAGGTTTTGATTCGCCAGCCGCGTAAAAGCGGACGCGAACGCTTCATTCTTACCCGTCGCCTGCAACGCATAACTATCAGCCATCTCTTCCCGCCAGCGCGAGATGGCGTTGTTCAACGGCATGGTCAAGAAATCGTAAATCCCAAAGATCAAAGCCAAGGCAGGCAGCGCCGCCACATCTGCCGGGGACTTAAAACCAAACGTGCCAATCGCCCAATTCAATCCCACTGACGCCAGATACAATCCCAGCGTGGTGCTCAGAATCCCAAACGTGACCAGCACCGGAATATCGCGATGGACTTGATGTCCCAATTCATGCGCCAAAACAGTTTCGATCTCATCGGTTGAAAATTCGTTGATGAGCGTATCGCCGATCACAATGCGCCGTGAGTTACCAATGCCGGTCAGCGCCGCATTCGCGGATTTCGTCCGCTTGGACATATCATATTTAAATACGCCGCGGACCTTCGTCTTCGCACGTTCGGCAAGTTTGAGTAAACGTTCCGCAAGTTCCTGATGTTCATCACCCAGCGGGACATATTTATTGAACAACGGCATAATGAGTATTGGCGCAAGGTTGATCATCAAAACATTGAAGACCAAGAGTCCGCCCGCCGCCCAGAGCCACCATTGGTCACCAGTCACGCGTAAGGCAAGATACAACAATTCGAGCAGGAGCAAACCCAATGGCGCACCGAGCGCGAGTCCTTTGAGCTGATCTGTAATCCAAGCTTTGAGCGTCTGATTCGATTGGTCAAAACGATGCGGCAGGACGAATCCAGAATAGTAACCGAGGGGCAAATTCAGTAAAGAAAAAATCCCGCCGAAAATAAATATAAATGCGGGGACAAGCAGCCAGGGATTGGCTAACAGGGACCAGTGATCAGTAAGCCAAGCGCGCAACGCGATCGCCCAACCGAAATAGATCCAGGCGAGAAAATAGACTGTGCTAAAAAGTGTATCCACCACCCACAAGCGGCGACGGATACGGGCATATTCTTTGGCTTGTTTTTGTTTTTCAGGATCGAGGGTGGTCATAAGGCTTCCGTATTTGAGGGTTGAAAAGTTGAAGGTTTCAGGTTTTGCTCATTTAAATTTCTTTCAATAAAAGAGTCAATAGCTTTTCTATAAGAAATAAAACTCACAAGAAAAATCAAAACACCAAATAATGTAAATGGTAAAAGAAAAATAATACCTGGAAGAGACATACGATATTCTATCTCGCGCAAAGGTGATTCCCGATTAACAAATCCAACACATAACCACGTAGAATGAATCTTTTCTGGTTGTGAAAACACAAGGATTTCATTTCCTTGAACTCTGATAAATTCGTTCAAACGACCATTTGCGACAGGATGTAATACATCCTGTCGCAAAGACAACAAATATTGCCAAGAATTATCAGGTAGCTCTCTACTCCAAATCTTTTGTCCACGTTTTATATTTCCACTAAACTGTCTTATTCGCCAAGTATCTACTAAAAACCAAACTCCAAAAACAAAAGCTCCTGCTACAGCAAAAAATATTACTAAAAGATTTTGAATTTCCTTTTCGCTTCCTTGCATAATTACTGCACCATCTCTCCAGCGAGCAACACAATAATCTCTTCAGACTTCATCACCTTACCGTATGATTTCAACGCCGCCAAAAACGCCTTGTGGACATGCTCCGCGGGAATGGTTGTTTCGCCATAGGTTAGATCACGTGACGCGCAGGCATCTTCAGCCACGATCACTTGAAAACCAAAATCTGCGGCGGCGCGCGCAGTGGCATCCACACACATATGCGTCATCATGCCGGTGATCACAACCCGCTCGATCCCCCACTCTTTCAAGATCGTAAGCAGCTCCGTTTCGCGGAACGAATTGGGATAATGCTTATACACGATCGGCTCACCCTCAAAGTGTGCCACCGCATCGTGAATATCCGAACCGACGTCACCTTTGATGAAGAAAGCGGCATCGGGCTTGAGTGAAATATGTTGAATATGAATGTGCCGCCCACCGTGCTCACGGAAACACTGCAACAACATATACGCGTTCTTTGCCGCATCCAGCGGATTCACCAGCGGATACTTACCGCCTTCAAAATAATCTTTTTGTATATCGATGATCAGTAATGCTGTTTTCATAGTTTTCCTCTCAATGTAAACACGTACATAAGTATACAGGTAGACAAGGCAGATTCACGTATCTACGTGCTTACTGTTTACGTGTCTACCTTTTACTTTCTTCACTTCCTCCCAAAATCCGCCGGGTTCTCGCCCCAATGTTCGGTTTCCCATTTCAAGACGGCGTTATCATCCAAATCATTTTCGGCGAGCCAATTCTCGGCGCTATGGATCATCGCGAAGATCAACGCATTCTTGCCGGTGTGTTTCAAGTTGGTTTTACAGACGCCGGTATATGCCCACGCAATTCCATTTTCAGAATCGGAATAAACCGGCAATTGTTTTTCGTTTTTCATCAACCAAGTCAGTGCATGCACGATCGCCAGAAACTCGCCCACGTTATTCGTCCCATCGGGGAACGGACCTACGCGAAAGATTTCCTTGCCCGATTCTGTTTCAACGCCGCGATATTCCATTTTGCCGGGCGAACCATTACATGCCGCGTCCACGCAAATGGATGGGATGATCGGCGGCGTCTCGGACTCTTTCCACTTGCCAAGCGAAGCGGACTTGCCCTTGTACGCCTCATACTTTGACGTGTAAGCTGCTTCGGCTTCCTTGAGCGTACCGAACGCCTTATACTCCGCCGCGACAAAACCCTTCACCTGCGCTTCACACTCCGCCCAGGATGTGAAGATGCCCAGCTTGCGACCTTTCCATACGACGTAGAATTTTTGCTTTGGCATGGTGTATACGTTTGTAGGGGCGGGGTTTCCCCGTCCAAAACGGGCGAGAGGACCTCACCCTTACAAGTTTATGATTCCACCGAATCTTCCCAACCAGATTCTTCCACGGCAATAAAAATATCCGTGTCGGAGATCATGCCAACCAGCATGCCAAAATCATCGGCAATTGGCAGATGATGGAACTTGTGCGCTTGCATCAGGCTCGAACATTCTTTCAAGGTCCATTCGGGTCGGCCGGTGATGATCGGTCCCGACATAATGTCTCGCACTAAAGTTTCCGCCGGGTTGCGGTCAGCCGCGACGATCTTATCGCGGATATCGGTGGTGGTCACAATGCCATAGGCGGTGTTCTTTTCCGTCATATCCACCACCACGCTGTGGATGTTGCGACGGCGCATCAAAGTCATGGCATAAGAAACACTTGTGTCTGGGGCAACAAGGACAACAGGAGTACTCATCCAATCACGAACAGTGTGGGGCATATTCTCCTCCGGTTTAAGAGTCTCGCGTTGAGCGGAGCGAGCCGTTAGGCGAGCGCAATCGAAACGTAATCATTCTGTGCACATCGCCCTTCGTCTGCAGGATTTTGACTTGCACTCAATCCCTCCGCTCAGGGCGAATAGAATATTATTTTACAACCAATTCAACCGAATCCATCGCGAATAGCGAACCATCTGCCGCACTGATATCCTGAATTTCGACACGCACCACCGAACTCGACAAAATTGTTCCCAGTGAAACAACGGAATCAAAAGTACCGGGTCCGCCCAGTTTGGGTGCAGTGACATTGATGGAGCCCGCCGAAAGTTCCACGCCCGCCAGGTCATAGATCCGATAGGCGAGATTATTCTCGAACGGCGCAATCGTGACATTGCCTTTAAACTGAACCGAACTATACGTCTCCCCATTATTGGAAGGCGTTGTGATCGTGATGGTGCGTGGCTTGCCATCAGACGTGAAGGTGGTGTAATCGGTCATCTCTAATTGATTGTCGATCACAAAACGATAATGCCGATTCGTTCGCAAGGTCGGGCAACAGAAAGGATCTTCAGCGGCATGCGTCGTTGCATCTAAAAAGATCTCGCCATTCTCGATCGAGAGCGCATACAACTCCGGTCGATCATCCACCATGGTGGAGGTTTGGAAAGTGGCCACGCCGTTTACATCTGAGAAAACCGTCAGAAACACAAACACACCGGTGCCGCCATAATTTTCAGAGATCAACGCAGCATATTCATTAATGCCATCTTTGTTCAAATCACCGGAGGCGACAAAATCGGTGACAAAGACTGAAACATAGTCCGTGCCGCCGGGTGCGCCTTGCACGAATTTTCCGTCTGCCAATTGCACGACGCGCAACGCATCCGTTGCGCCGAGTTGATATTGCGCATTGCGGATCTTGTTCACGTAATCAGGAAGCGCTGTCGGCGCGGATGTAGGAGAAGGCTGAGGGGTCAGAGTCGCTTCGGCAGTAGGAGCAGGCGTCGGTGAGGACGAAGCGGAACTACATCCAAATAAGAATACAACTAGCAAGAGGAGGAGATTGCTTCGTCGCAGCAAACGCTCCTCGCAATGACGGATCAAGGAATAATAGCGAACCATGTTGCGCCTCCATCAGTGGTTCGATATAAAGCCCGATGATCGTTCGAGTCTGTGATGACCCAGCCGGTGGATGCGTTGACGAAATCCAGCAGCGTGAGCGTATCGCCAAAAGCGACATCCGGTGGGATGATGCTCCACGTGCGCGCCGCGTCATGCGTGACATAAAACTGCGCACCGTTATAAATGACCGCTTCTGTGGCTGACATAAAATCCGCCGAGCTGCCATTGGGAATCAAGATCGGCGTGAGCGACCAGGTGTTACCGGCGTCATTCGAAAGATAAACCGCCATTTGACTTTGATCAGATGGAATGTTCACAGTGACAAACGCATCTTTATCGCTGACAAATTGAATCGGATTGAAATTCACCTGAGTGTTTTTTGCAACATCTGGCAAAGCCAGAGTTGTGACTTGCGACCAATTCGCGCCGCCATCATCGGTGCGATACAAATACACGGTGCCATCCGAATAGACGACGCCGCTCACCCATGCAGTTTGCATGTTGAGAGGCGTCAGTCCGCTTTTGATACCGCCAAGTGGAAGGGAGTTACCAGCATTCGGTTGATTGGGATCGTTGGTATAGGTTTGTTTCCAAGTTTCGCCGGCATCGGTGGTTTGATAAACAGCCACTGCTTCTGAGCCTGCGCCTGCACCGAGGTCGCCAAATGCCCAGCCATTCTTTTCATCCAAGAAAGTTAAACGACCGCCACCAAACGGAGCTGTGGCTTTTACCCACGTGAGTCCGCCATCGGAAGTGCGGTAGACCGCACTGGTCTCAATGCTCGTGGCAAAGTCAGTGATCTGCAGCCAGGCATGTTCATTATCCAACACAAAGTTGTGCGCGTTATAGCCAGCGCTCGTGACATCAGACGGCGTGACGTTGTACCACGTGATACCGCCATCATTCGTGCGGACGACCTGAGTCTCGGTCACACCCCAACCATCCAATTCATTGAGGAAGTGAATATCCAACAAGGCAGGCGCTTCAACCAGCGGCGCATTGATCGCGGCTGGCACGGGTGTATCAGGAAATGGCGTAGGAGGAATTTCAGTAGGTTGCGCCGGGGTTGTGGGTTGCTCTACTACTGGCGCAGGTGTTGCTGAAGCGACGGGTGCATTACAAGCAGAGAGTAACAATAATAACCCTATACATAGGGAGGTTCTAAATTTTGTCACAATGACATCCTTTCCAAATCTTATTTACTTTCAAGACTTTCGCTCAACATCTCTTTACATGTCACCCTGAGCGTTAGCGAAGGGTCTCTACCCTGAAATCAGAGATTCTTCGCTGCGCTCAGAATGACAAGCGAAAGCTCTGACTTTAATTCTATCCCCAATTTGTTACTTTATGATAAGCGTAGAAAGGATGGCATCCAATTTTTGCAGCAACGCTACACGGTCAAATTCCCTGACGTTCATCTCAGGCGGGAATAAGGCCACATCTGCATAATGGATCAAGTATCTTGCTTCATAACAAACCTCGTTTAGCCGGGTGCGGTAAGAAATCTCATCATAGATATTTCCAGTTGCGACGCCACCCCTTGTATTACGGACGAATTTCACGTCATTGATGTTCACCTCACCGGTTACAACTTCATTCGTGACCCAATCCGGTGGTTGGAAACAACTCTCCACGAGAGCCGGGTCTGCTGAAGCGCTAAAAATAAAATAAGCTTCGATCAAATTTGTACCCGATAGTGATTGGGTGTCAATGAATTGAAACACAGCTTCGGGCTCAAATTTATAAAAATGCATCTCCGTGAAGCGGACTGGGGCAAATTCGTCTGAATAAGTAAAGGAAGCGTTTTTGCTTTGACTCACATATTGAAAGGACTGGCTCGCAGTACCGGGCGGGTCAATTGCCACACGCAGCGTAAAGTCCTGTATATCAATAAATGGTGTGAGGGTTACAAAGTAAGCCTGTGTGACAGGTAATACGCCGCGCCAGAAGTAACAGGTTGTATTTTCATTTTGCGGGCATAGAACAGTCCCATCGGCTCCGACAATTTTCAGAGGGACAACTGTCCAATTGCCGATATCGCTTTGGTGAAATGAAATGGACATGACCTGCCCCTTGAGGGCATTGACGGAGTAAGTTTTGCTTGTCCCGGCGACGATGGTATCGACAACATCAACATACGTTCCGTCAGGGGCAAACCGAATCGGATATGTGCCAATATTTCTTGGCAACGGTGAAGGTGTGATGGTTGGCGGAGCTGGGGAGGTTGGATATGGCGGCGGGGTTTCGGTAGGCGCCGCTGAATCAGAAAGGGTTGTTGGTGTAAAAGTTGGAAAGGGCCGCGGTGTGGCGGATAGTAAATCCAAGTTCGCCGAGGGTTCTGGCGTTAGTACATCCACTTGGAATGTGCAAGCAGAAAGACTCAGCAGTAAGAGGATAAATAAAAACCCGTATCGCATATATAGCTCCTTGAGTATATGACGATACAGGTTTCATAGTTGTTCCTGCTCAATATTTGAGTCGAACGTCAAAAGTCAAAGGTCGGATGTTAGACGTGTAACGTTCGACCTGCGACGTTTTATTAACCAAGATATTCGATGATCGTCGCTTCACCTTGACCAACTCCGACACATAGAGTCGCAAGTCCGTATTTGATGTTGCCACGGTTCTTCATTTCATAAACTAATGTTGTCACAAGTCTTGCGCCCGAACATCCCAACGGATGCCCGATTGCGATTGCGCCGCCGTTGACGTTGACGATTTCAGGGTCAACAGCCAAATCCTCCATTACCGCTAATGATTGAACTGCAAACGCTTCATTGAGTTCAACGAGTCCGATGTCTTTCATTTGCAAGCCTGCGCGCAGCAAAGCTTTCTTCGTCGCTGGCACGGGACCTACGCCCATCACACGCGGCGGGACTCCAGCCGAGGCGGATGCAACAACCCGAGCCAACGGCTTCATCCCAAGCGACTTCGCTTTCTCAGCGCTCATGATTAATAACGCGGCAGCGCCATCATTGAGACCAGACGAGTTTCCCGCAGTCACCGTCCCGCCTTCTTTGGCGAAGGCAGGCTTTAACTTCGCCAATGATTCCATCGTCGTATCACGACGCGGACGTTCATCAGTATCCACGATCTTCGGGTCGCCTTTTTTCTGGGGAATGGCAACAGGCATGATCTCTTGTTTGAATCTACCTGAGTCAATCGCAGCAATCGCGCGTTGATGACTCCGCACCGAGAACGCATCTTGCATCTCACGCGTAATGTGCGGACGTTCCTTCGCGATGTTCTCAGCGGTCTCGCCCATCGAGTCTGTGCCATACATTTCTTTCATCTTCGGATTCGGATAACGCCAACCTAACGCGGTATCGTAGGCAGTTAGGTTTCCGAATGAATAACCGGCTTCGGCTTTGGGAAGTGAATACGGCGCGCGGCTCATGGATTCAACTCCGCCGGCGATATAAATATCGCCTTCACCAGCTTTAATCGCGCGCGCGGCTTGATTGATGGCGTTCAAGCCTGAAGCACAAAGTCGATTCACAGTTACGCCGGCAACTTCCACAGGCAAACCCGCGAGTAGCGCCGCCATCCGCGCCACGTTGCGATTATCTTCCCCGGCTTGATTCGCACAACCGAAGAAGACTTCTTCGACCAGAGCAGGATCAAGCTTGTTGCGTTGGACAATTTCCTTGATAACCAGAGCAGCCATATCGTCGGGTCGAACCGAAGCAAGAATCCCACCCAAAGCGCCGATCGGCGTGCGGATCGCGTCCACAATTACAACGTCAGTCATTTATTCCTCCAAATCGATTTCATACGGTGATTCTACCACCTGCAAAAGGGATGATATTTGTATCATCGCAAGTATGACGCTTGTTACTACTCGCCAAAAGCCAATACGGGGATAATAAAGGTGCGGTAATCCCGCTAAATAACATCCGACTACTCAGATAAGGAGTGCCAATGCCTGCTAAAGGTTGGATCGAAGTCAGTGATACTTATTGTAAAGGCTGTGAGTTGTGCCTGAGTGCATGTCCACAAGATGTAATGGAACTGGACATGACGAGGCTTACCCCGAAGGGCTACCACCCCGCGCACACATTCAAAGATGGATGCACGGGGTGTGCTATCTGTGCGCTGGTCTGCCCAGATGCAGCCATCACGGTGTATCGTGAAATTACCAAAGCAGTTCCTGTACCTGCATGATTTTCCGTAGGGGCGACGCAATGCGTCGCCCCTACCCATTTATGGAGAAATAAATGACACGTGAATTATGGAAAGGCAACGAAGCCATTGCGGAAGCCGCGGTACGTGCCGGGCTTGAAGCTTACTTCGGTTATCCCATTACCCCGCAAACAGAAATTCTTGAATATCTTTCGCGCCGCATGCCCGAACTTGGACGTGCTTTCGTCCAAGCCGAATCGGAACTCGGCGCGATCAACATGGTCTACGGCGCAGCCTGCACCGGCGTGCGCGTGATGTCCACATCTTCAAGCCCGGGTGTGAGTCTGATGATGGAAGGTCTGTCCTACATCGCGGGCACGGAAGTCCCGGCGGTACTGGTCAACGTGATGCGCGGCGGACCTGGTCTCGGTAACATCGCGCCCTCGCAAGCCGATTACAACCAGGCTGTGCGCGGCGGCGGTCATGGTGATTATCATAACATTGTGCTCGCGCCTGCTTCGGTGCAAGAGGCAATTGATCTCACCGTGTTGTCCTTTGATCTCGCTGAACGTTATCGCACGATCTGCATGGTCATTCTGGATGGCTGTGTCGGTCAAATGATGGAACCGGCGCAGATGCCGGATATGAAAAAGATCCAGCGTGGGAATTGGGACTGGGCAACGGATGGAAAAATGGGCAAGCGGGATCGCCGCGTCCTTTCTTCCATTTATCTGGATCCCATCGAAGAAGAGAAACTCAATCTGAGACTTTTATCGCGCTGGCGAACCATTCAACGCGAGGAAGTCCGTTATAAGGAATATTTTCTCGACGACGCCGAGTTCGCCATCATCGGCTTTGGGACAGCTGGACGCGTGGCGTTATCAGCGGTGCGACAAGCCCGTCAAAAAGGGATCAAGGTTGGTTTGTTGAGACCGATCACTGTCAGCCCGTTTCCGCTTGAAGCCATTGAGCAACTGGTCGGACGCGTGAGCGGGATCCTGGTCACAGAGATGAACTCTGGTCAAATGCTGGACGATGTCCGCATGGCAGTGCAGGGACGTGTGCCCGTCGAGTTTTATGGTCGCATGGGCGGCGTGGTGCCGTTCACCGAAGAGATCCTGCATGAGATCGAACGGATCGCTTCGAGCAAATTAAGTGTTGAAACGAATCCGCGTGAAGAATGGTATGAACGCATGATAGGGATGAGGTGAACAATGATAACCATTGCCCCAAATAATTTAGTCTACGAAAGACCCGAAGGCTTCACCGATACACCGACGCATTATTGTCCGGGCTGCACGCATGGCGTGGCACATCGCTTGGTCGCAGAAGTTTTGGAAGAGATGAATGTGATCGATAAGACGATCGGCGTGGCACCGGTGGGTTGTTCTGTTTTTGCTTACAACTATTTCGATACTGATTTTGTCGAAGCCCCGCATGGACGTGCGCCCGCGATGGCAACCGGCATCAAACGCGTTTTGCCTGACCGCATTGTCTTCACCTATCAAGGTGACGGCGACCTGGCATCGATCGGCATGGGAGAAATTGTCCATGCCGCAGCACGCGGCGAAAATTTGACCGTGATCTTCATCAACAACGCCAACTTCGGCATGACCGGCGGACAGATGGCTCCGACCACGTTACCCGGCATGAAGACAACTTCCTCGCAAAACGGACGGGATGTGGAAACGCAAGGCTATCCCATCAAGATCGCCGAAATGCTTTCGACGCTTGAAGGCGTTGGCTATTGCGTGCGCCGGTCATTGCATGACCCAAAGAATATTCGGCTTGCCAAGAAAGCCATCCGCATGGCATTTGAAACCCAGGTGCGCGGACTCGGCTTCTCGCTGGTCGAACTACTCTCCACCTGCCCCACCAACTGGGGCATGACACCCGTCAACTCGTTGAAGTTCGTGGAAGAGCACATGGTACCTGCGTATCCGCTGGGCGATTACAAAGTGGGCGCGGGTGTGGCGCAGATAAAAATCTAGAGAGTGGAGAATAGAGAATAGTGATTAGTAATACGTTGCATACAGCAACTGTTCTCTAATCCCTGACATCTACTCTCTGCTCACGGAGTGAGCTATGCAAAAAGAAATCATCATCGCAGGTTTTGGCGGACAAGGCGTTTTGTTTGGCGGACAGGTTGTAGCGTATGCCGCCATGGACGCGGGTAAGGAAGTGACATGGATCCCTTCCTACGGTCCCGAGATGCGCGGCGGCACGGCGAACTGCACGGTCGTCATCGCGGACGACGAGATCGGTTCACCACTGGTGAAAAATCCGCCGTTGGGAATTGCCTTGAATTTACCGTCCTTCGACAAGTACGAAGATGTCCTCGCCCCCGGCGGGACGTTGGTCGTGAACCAGTCCATGGTAGATCGCAGCGCCAAGCGGACGGACATCAATGTCATCTTTGTGCCGTGCAACGAGATCGCCGAAGAACTCGGCGACAAGAAACTGATGAACATGGTCGCGATCGGCGCGTTGTTGACAGCTTTGCCCGAGTTGACCTTGAAAGATATCGAGAAAGCCTTGGAAGCACATTTGCCCAAGCGGCATGCGCATCTCCTGCCGAAGAATTACGAGGCGCTGAAGAGAGGCTTTGAGGCGGGGCAGAGGGTTCCGGCGTAGTTTGGTAAATAGTAATTGGTAATTTTGAATCCGTCTCGCAAGAGGCGGGTTTTGCTTCTTGCAGCTCAATAATTATTTTGTATAATGTACCCATAACAAGAAGCATTAGATAGTGGTATTGCGAGAAACGCATTTCTAGTACGTCTTCTTCGTAGAGGAGGTATTGCGTCAGTCTTTTGGCTTCTGGGATTTGGAGTGTTGTATCTTGCTGGAGTTTACCCGAGCAGAGCTACCATTCAAGCCTTGAACCGAACAGAACCAGTGCCGAATATTCAGGTTAAACCAAAAGAACGCAAACTTAGATCAATTTATCGAACCGTCATCACCATACTCTCACTATATTTCTATATTTCCATTCCATTTGTGATTCTGGCATTACTCCTTGTTGTCGGTATTGCTTTTTATATATTCTTATCGATAGGCACTATACCCATTCAATTAGGTCTAATTTTAATCATTATGTTATTTGGCTCCTTAATAGCCATTGTACGTTCCGTATTCTCACGGGTAAAAAATATCCCGCCTGGGCGCCAGTTAAGCCGAATTGACGCGCCAGAACTATGGAAACTAGTGGAAGATATTGCCCACAAACTACAGATTCGACCAGTGGATGCAATTTATATCAATCCCTGGCCCAGTATTGCTGTCAACGAGAATGGCAGTATCTTACAAAAACTGCGCGGGCAAGGAAAAAGAAACCTTATTCTCGGAATGAGTGTGCTCCCCGAGTTAACTCAGGGACAACTCTCGGCAATCTTGGCGCACGAATACGGTCATTTTTCGAATCAAGATACTGCGGGTGGTGACTTGGCGCACCAAGTGTATGCCTCTTTATATCAAATGGCTCAACGATTAATTCAGGCTAGAGTCACCCAAATTTTCAATCCGGTCTGGTTGTTTGTGCTTGGTTATCAGCGTTTATTCCTGCGTGTTACCTTGGGCGCATCGCGCCTGCAGGAGGTCCTGGCAGATCGTTATGCTGCCCGCACATATGGGAGTCAGAACTTCATCGATGGGCTGAAAAGTGTTATTCGTCAGACTATTGCGTTCCCCATTCAGGCAAACTACGAAGTCAACCAGGCTTTCGGAGCAAACCGGCCTGTTTACAATCTATATAATTTGCCAGCAGAAGAGAATCTAAAAGAAGAAATCGAAAAGCAATTTCAAGAAGCAATGGACCGCGTCACGTCCCCTTATAATTCTCATCCGGCAACAAAAGAACGAATTGCTTTAGTCGAGCGATTACAGGCTCCATATTCTCCCATGCAGGAGAATCGTCAACCTGCATTACATCTATTCCCTAATTACGACGCTTTGCAGCTTGAGATGACGGGAATACTGATGAAAAATGTGAAGAAGTAAAGCCAATAAATCTCTGCTAACTACCCAGCCTGAATTGACCTTGAAAGATATCGAGAAAGGGTGCAACTATGATTTACGGATTTTCGCTGCTGCTCATCCTCTTAAGTTTGGTATTCGGCGTTCCTGCCATCCGGCAAATACTGAACATGCAAGACATCAAAAAGAATGGCGCAACCACAACAGGAATAGTGTCATCTTCAAAGAGTGCGATGGGTTGGCTTTGGATGGCAGAATTTGGGAATCAGGATCGTCCCTTAGTTCAGTATTATTCGCCCTCGGGGACCGAGATGGTTCTCGAAGTAATCACCAGCAGCATCCTGCCCATGCGGAGATACGAGCCGGGTCAAGCCTTGGAAGTCATCTACGATACAACTCGACCTGGTCGAGCCTATCTCACACAGGAATGGACAGTCGCGTTACGTGAGATCTGGTTGGGCGGCGGAGCCTTGATCGTTGGGATTGCTTTGTGGATCGTTGGGCGCATTTACATTTTGCCTTTTTAGGAAAATCAAGTTAATTGAAACCTAACCCGTCTCGCAAGAGGCGGGTTCTTATTTCTTCAACTCAATCATCACCTGCAACCCGCCTTCGGGTAAATTTCTTGCTTCGATCTTTCCGCCCTGGGCTTCGATGAGTTGTTTGGCAATGGCAAGTCCCAATCCCGTTCCGCCGGTTGTGCGTGAGCGGGATTTTTCTTTGTTGTACAATTGGGATATGAAATACGAAACCATTCATAACATCACCCTCCCCAAAATCGGATTCGGAACCTGGAGCCTCGGCGGCGGTTCGACTGCCGACCCGCAACTTGATCCCGCTTCGATGATCGCGCTCCGCTCTGCGCTGGAAGTTGGCTACACCCACTTCGACACGGCGGAATATTACGCCGCCGGTCATTGTGAGGAACTGGTCGGGCGCGCCGTGCGAGAGACAAACACTAAGCGCGAGGAGATTTTCATTACTACCAAAGTCTCGCCTGAACATCTGGCTTATGAGGCTGTGCTCAGATCTTGTGAAACCAGTCTGCGCCATTTGAAGATGGAATATATTGACCTGTATCTCATCCACTGGCCCGGAACAGGCGTGAAGTATGAGGAATCTTTCCGCGCCTTGAACAAACTTGTCCGCGATGGGAAGGTAAGACATTTGGGCGTAAGCAACTTCAAACTCAAACTGCTCAAGCAAGCGCAGGAACTTTCTGAAACCCCGCTGATCACGAATCAAGTTCCCTATAGTCTGCCCGATAAAACCTACGCGGAAAATGGCGTTCTCGAATATTGCCAGCAGAACAATATTCTCGTCACCGCCTACTCCCCCATCAAATTTCGGAGCATGAATAGCAACAAAATCCTGGGAAAAATTGCCGAAATACATTCCGTCACGCCGTATCAGATCGCGCTGGCATGGCTGATCACACAACCGCGCGTCATCACGATTCCGATGTCATTCAATCCACAACATATCAAAGAGAACTTCGACGCTGCAAAAATTGAATTATCGCAAAGCGAGATCGAACAGCTCACAAATGGTCGAGAATAATTCATCCGTGAAAATCCGTGTAATCTGTGGCTAAAATACTTCTCCACGCGATCCCCGAAATTCAGATCATCGAAGAGACCGAAACCGAGCTCGAACCGCTCTATCGCGTCATCATCCACAATGATCCCACCACCCCGATGGATTTTGTCGTGCATGTGCTGAAGAATCATTTTTATCTATCCAACAACAAAGCGGCTGATATTATGTTCACCGCCCATATGTATGGCACGGCTTATGTGCAAACGCTCGCCAAATCTGAAGCAGAAAAACGAATCAACAAGGCGCATGCTGACGCCCATAACGCAGGTTATCCATTACACTTCTCGATGGAACCTGAATGACATCATCCCAATTAGAAACACTCACCCAAATTAATCTTGATGATCTTGTCGCCTCTTTTGGGTGGGAGCAGCAACCCTTCCCTGCATCGCTGGTGCGACTACTCTTTCATAAACCCGCACGCAAGTTCGCACAACAAATGGAGGACTTTGACAACGCTGTTGGACAATCAAGCCTTGCAGAAGCCTCCCGCCAGATCATGCAAAAACTTTACGTCCGCGATGTCCGCGTGTATGGGCGTGAGCACCTACCCGCTCACGGACCAACGCTCTTCCTCTCGAACCACGCTGGGATGACGGATACCATCAGCCTCTTCGCCGCGATCAACCGCCCAGACTTAAGCATCATCGCCTTGCATCGTCCGTTCCTTGCATCCTTGTTCAACACGACCGAGCATTTATTCTTTATCGATGATGATCCTGATAAGCGCATACGTGCCGTGCGACAGGTCACAGCCCACTTGCGAAATGGCGGCTCGGCACTCACCTTCCCTGCCGGAAAGATCGAACCCGACCCAGATGTCTACCCCGGTGCTTTGGAATCGCTGAACGGTTGGACTGACTCTGCTGGAGTGTTCATGCGCTTCGTGAAAGAGACGCAAATCGTCCCGGTTCTGGTGAGTGGTGTTATCTGGGAGAAGACTGCCCATCACTGGGTGACTCGCATTAAGCGTATGCATGAAGACCGCGAAAAACTCGCCGCCGCGCTGCAGCTGCTTGCCATGGTCACACGCAACGCGCGCCCAACGACAGTCCATGTGCGGTTTGCGAAACCGATCTCGCTGGATGAAGTGGGATCCACAGAGTCACAAGCCATTCACCAGGTCGTGATCGAAAGAATGCGCGGATTAATTCAGAATCCGGAAAAAGGCGAAGGAGTCTCTGCCCTTTGAACAGAAAATGGCTTCAACGTGCGCTGATATTTATCGTACTTGCAATCTTGCTCTACTTTGCCCTGCGCAAAGCTCCACTGGCTGATATCTGGCTCGCCCTCCAACAGCTTCAACTTTGGCAGATCACTGCCATTTTGACTCTCAATGCATTCTTCTACATTGTCGCCACACTGCGTTGGTGGGTCATTGTGGAGGCTGAAAATAAACACGTACCGTTCTTCCCGTTGTTGAGTGTGCGCGTCTCTGTATTCGGGGTCAGTTACTTCACTCTTGGTCCACAAGTTGGCGGAGAGCCCTTACAGGTATTTGCACTACAAAGAAAATATGGACTCACCTACACTCATGCCACGGCTGCCGTATTAATGGATAAATTGCTCGAGTTCCTGGTGGACTTCCTCCTGCTGGCGATCGGGTTGGCGGCAATCCTTCAGGCGGGAGTCTTGATCGAAAATGGCGCGCAGTTCACGGTGAGTCTGATCGCGCTCGTCTTCCTGATTTTCTGGCCGCCGGTCCATTTGATCCTGCTTTATAACAAGCGTTATCCGATCACGGCTTTGATCCATTCCATGCCTTTCATCTCGAAAAATTCTAAACCGGTTCGCTTCCTGCGTGCCACCGAAAGATTGGCAGGGACATTTTGCCAGCGGCATCCGCGTCGGTTGATAATTGCATTGATTTTTTCAATCCTGGGCGGCGCGGGCATGCTGATTGATTACGCCCTGATCGCAACCTTCCTGAACATTCATCTCCCGTTTTGGAAAATGATCGCGGGCTGGATGATGGGCTGGGTCTCGCTGCTGATGCCATTACCCGGTGGACTGGGTGCGCTGGAAGCCAGCCAGGTATTTACACTGGGTAAGTTTGGGTTCAGCGCGGCAACCGCTTTGAGCCTCACCCTGGTAATACGGGGCCGCGATATGTTGATCGGCGGGATTGGGTTACTTTTAGCAGGGCACGGTGTTGCAAAGTAAAGAACCCTGCAATCAACGCATCTAATAGAAAACCAAATCGCCAAAGGAGTCCAAATGAAACTTACCAATCGCAGTTATGGAATTATCGCCGCCGCCCTCATTACGGCAATCATGCATCTTCTCGCCGCGTTCGACAAACAACTATTCCCAGATAGTCCCGACCCGTTATTCATTCTCAACGGTCTCGGATTTTTGGGACTTCTCGGCGCATATTTCCTACCCATCGCCTTCTTTCAACAAAAACATAATCTCGTTCGTCAGGGCATGATCGTTTTTGCCATCGTCACCATTCTCGCTTGGGTGTTTATCTGGGTCATTCAATACGTGATCATCGGCGGCAATAACTTCTTCGCCCACGATTCGCTATATGGCATTCCAGCCAAGATCGCAGAAGTTGCCTTGATCTTCTTCCTGCGTGCCGATAAAGAATAAACGCAGATACACGGGGGTAAAATAGGTTTGTGAAACGAAAAACTGTTACCTTCACCGCGCCGCGTCAGGTGGAACTCCGTGAGGAGTCTTTGCCTGTACTCGGCGCGGATGATGTTCTAGTAGAAACAATCCGCTCCTCGATCAGCGCAGGGACAGAGATGCTGGTCTATCGCGGACAATTCCCCCACCTTGCCGATTCACACGACAACCTTAGCAGCGATTTGAATTATCCGTTGGCGTATGGATATGCAAATGTGGGACGTGTCAAGGAAACAGGAATACGGGTAGACAAGGGCTTATTAGACAAACTTGTTTTTGGATTTGCTCCGCACACCTCAGCATTTATTTGCAAACCCTCAGATCTGATCTTCGCTCCCGCTTCCCTCTCAGCCGAAGCCTGCTCCTTCCTCCCAAACATGGAGACCGCTGTGAACTTGATCCAAGACGGCGCCCCGATCCTCGGTGAGCGTGTGCTCGTGGTGGGACAAGGCGTTGTAGGCTTGCTCGTCGCATCCCTGCTCAAAGAATTTCCATTAGAGTCATTGGTCACATCCGACCGTTATGCGTTGCGGAGAAGAACCTCACGTGAGATCGGCGTCAATGATTCGTTTGACCCTGAACGTATAAACTCACATTCCGAATCCGCGCTGACGACGAGCTCAGTACACCATCCTGCCTACGCGCAGAGCTTCGACTTGACCTTTGAGTTGAGCGGTTCCCCACAAGCCTTGAATCATGCAATCTCATGCACCAGATTCAGCGGACGCGTTGTCATTGGTTCATGGTATGGAGAAAAGAAAGCGCCCCTTGATCTCGGCGGCGCGTTCCATCGCTCACGCATCAAACTCATTTCATCGCAAGTCAGTTCGATTGCTCCAGAGTTGAGCGGGCGCTGGGATAAAGCACGCAGGTTCGAGGTCGCGTGGGAGGCGTTGAAACGTATCCAACCACAGAAATGGATCACGCATCGTTTTCCCATTGAAGAGGCGGACAAGGCTTATAAACTGCTGGATGAAAATCCACAAGATGCGATCCAAGTTGTTTTTAAATATGCGTAGTGACCGCTTCGCGTCAGTCGGTTACGCGAGGGCGACTGAAGTCGCCACTACGAGAACAATACCTTATGAAATTTAATTACACCAACCTTGAAACCTGCCATGCAGCGACTGGTATGGTTGTCGTCATTGATGTCATCCGCGCGTTCACCAATGCGGCATTTGCGTTCTCACGCGGCGCGAAAGAGATCTATCCCGTCAGCAGTGTGGATGAAGCAATGCAGCTCAAAGCACAGCTTCCCAACGCGCTGGTCTGCGGTGAAGTGGGCGGCATCCCGCCAGAAGGCTTTGATTTCGGCAACTCCCCCACTCAAACCAATCTGCTGGACTTGAGCGGAAAAGTAATTGTCCAACGTACCGGCGCAGGGACACAGGGCGTTGTAAAAAGCGTCAAAGCTGAAACGATGCTCGCGGCGAGTCTTGTGGTCACCAGTGCGACCGTGAAATATATCTTGAGCCATGCACCAGAGACTGTCACCTTCGTGATTACCGGTCAAACCGGTGACGAACGGGGCGACGAAGATCTGGCTTGCGCAGAATATTTCGAGTCGTTGCTCAAGGGTCAACAGACCGATGCTGTTCCATATATTGAGCGAGTGTTCAGATCGCGTGATGCATTCATGCACCTTGACCCGAATCAACCAGCTTTTCCCCAATCCGATCTGGATCACTGTACACACATCGACGCATTCGATTTTGTTATGTTTGTCACCAAAGAAAAAGGGCGGCATGTGATGCGCGCCATTAAACCCTGAAGACGGAGAAGCACTATGTACACATTAGGCGTTCGGCGTGATTTCATCGCAAGACATTTTCTGACCGGCGGCGATTGGGGACCGGAGAATAATCCCAATTCACATCGTTATGTTCTTGAGTTGCAGTTGGAGGGCAACGCACTCGACCAGCATGGCTATCTCGTAGACATCGTAGACGTGGAAAAGCATCTCGATGAGACCGTGAACTATTACAAAGAGCAAATGCTGAACGATAAGCCCGAGTTCGCCGGGTTGAATCCTTCCATTGAGCATTTCTCCCGCATACTCGCCACTACGCTTAGCGAATGCATCAAAGCGAAGAATATTTCCGCACTAAAAGTTGTGTTGTGGGAGAACGATTCGGCGTGGGCGGCTTATTCCGTTGAACGTCAAACGTCTGACGCCTGACGTTCAACGTTCAACCTTTGACGAGACACATGAAAATCGGATTTGTGATTTACGGTTCTTTAGATACTGTCAGCGGCGGATATTTGTATGACCGCAAGCTGGTGGAGTATTTACGCGCGCAAGGCGATACAGTGGAGATCATTTCCCTGCCCTGGCGAAATTATGGCGCGCACTTGACGGACAATCTCAGCTTTCGATTACCAAAGGGCCTGGATATATTGATCCAGGATGAACTTAATCATCCATCGCTGATCGGGGCAAACGCGGGGAAACATCCCTACCCCATCGTTAGTCTCGTCCATCATTTGCGCTGCTCGGAGTTGCGACCGAAATGGCAGAATGATCTATATCGCATCATCGAGAAGAAATATCTGCAAAGCGTGGACGGGTTTATCTTTAATTCCAAGACAACAGAGAGAGTAGTTACAAGATTAGTAGAGAGTAGTAGACCATCCATTATTGCTTACCCACCCACGGATAGGTTTGGGGAAGCAATATCAGAAAATGAAATCCGTGAGCGCACAAAAGACAAAGAACTGCGCATCCTATTTCTGGGAAATGTAATTTATCGCAAAGGACTGCACACTTTACTAAATGCGGTCAAAGGTCAAACGTCGAACGTCAGAGTTGATGTCGTTGGCGGATTGACCCCCGAGCCACAATATGCGTATGAGATGGAAAGATATATCCTAACTCACGGACTTTCGTCCACGGTCAAATTTCACGGCGCACTGGACAATCAACCACTGGTCGAAATGTATAAGCAGGCGCATGTCATGGTCGTGCCATCATCGTACGAAGGCTTTGGGATCGTTTATCTCGAAGGGATGGGGTTCGGTCTGCCCGCGATCGGGACATCGGCAGGCGCGGCGAGTGAGGTCATCACACAGGGTGAGGATGGATATTTGGTCGAGCCCGATGATGCAACTGCGCTGGCTGATATTCTCAGTGGACTCTCTACAAACCGCGGGTTGTTATTGAGGTTGTCTTTGAATGCGGTAAAGCGGTATAAGTCCCAGCCGAAATGGGATGAGACGGCAAAGTCCATTCGAGAATTTTTATTGAAGATGATTGCGTAGGGGCGAGGTCCTCTCGCCCCGTTTTATTGCATTAAATTGGGCGGGGAGACCCCGCCCCTACAAGGACATTATGGAATATTCTTTTCCTCATTATCTGCTCTCCAAACAATCTGTTGACGACCGCGCACTCAACAAGGATGTGTTGAACGCGTTGAAAATACAACTGCCACAACAACCCATCCGCATCATTGAAGTCGGTGCGGGAATCGGGACAATGCTCAGACGATTGATGCGGTGGGATGTCATTCATAAAGCCGAGTACATTTTGGTGGACGAGATGGCAGAGAACATCGAAACCGCGTCCGCGTGGATTCCGCAATTCGCGAGCGAAGCAGGTTTGAGCGTGGATAGAATCGAGCAGAATCAGATACGAGTGTTTGATGAGGCGCATGATGTCCGAATCCATTTGGAGCGGGCAGACGTTTTTGATTTCATCCAGAAAAATAAAGAGCCAGCGGACTTGTTGATCGCGCATGCGTTTTTGGATCTGCTCCCGATGCCGGAGTCGTTGCCAAAATTATTTTCGCTGACAAAAGGTTTGGCGTGGCTGACAATCAACTTCGATGGCGTGACGTCGCTTGAGCCAACAATTGATGCGGCGCTGGATGAACAGATCGAGCGGCTGTATCACAAGTCCATGGACACGCGCCCGACCGGCGGCGACAGCCAAAGCGGGCGGCATTTGTTCGGGCATTTGCGCGAAGCGGGTGTGGGCGCGGAGATCCTTGCCGCGGGCGCGTCGGATTGGGTGGTGCATGCGGTAAGCGGAAAGTATTTGGAGGATGAAGAATATTTTCTGCATTTTATTTTGCACTTCTTCGAAGAGTCGTTGACCGGGCACCCTGAGTTGGATGCAGATGCTTTTACGGATTGGGTACAAAAGCGGCGCGCACAGACCGAACGCGGAGAGTTGGTGTATATCGCGCATCAGATGGATTTTTTAGTGAAACGAAACCGGGAAAAATCCGTATAATGAATATGGAGCAATTATGATTTATACGTATGAGATCGAAGGCGTCCCAGTTCAGACAGGTGACATCGTCTGCACGATGAACGGCAAACCCAACATTTTGCCAGGCGAGTTTTGGCGATTTGTCGGTCGGCTCGTGCCGGGTGACGTGGACCATGTGGCAATTTATCTGGGTCCCGAAGGACGCTGTGTGGAAGCAGGCGGGCTGGGCGTGATCACATTTGAGGTTAAGTTCGGTTATTGGGAGACCGAACGCATGGCGCGTCAGCGCGGACTTTTGTTTGATACGTTTTACGGAGTCGTTTCTCCACTGGATGCGCTTGGGCTGGCAGAGGCAGAAGAGCATGAAATGCGGGAGAAGGTCGCGACATATTGTCTAGCTCAAGTCGGCAAGCCGTACAATTTGAATTTCTTCAACGCCGAGACCGAAGATGCTTTCTACTGTAGTCAACTCGCGTATAAGGCATATCAGCAGATCGGCATTGACTTGAATACGGGCCTCGAAATGGAACAGCTCCCCGGCACGAATGCGATCATTTACCCGCAGGAGATTTGGAATGGGTTTAGTCATCAACAGTCAGAAGGCGGAAAGCAGTATACAGAAGGTAGTCAGTTAGCTACCGACCCGTCTTGATGAAAGGCGGGGGGTTTCTTTTTTGCCACAGATTTGCACAGATTTTTTAAATAATCCGTGAGAATTCGTGAAATCCGTGGCAAAGGCGCTTCGACTATGCTCGCCTGTCAGCTCACTCCGCTCAGCGCGAACGGCGGATTAGTAGTGTATAATCACTTTACAATAAATCTATCGAGTCCTATTACGGCTCACATATCAGCAGTCCATCGCTGTTTCGTTTTTTGAGCAGGCAACTCAATTCCCCAAACACACAATTGACTTCTGAGGAACAGGAATAAGTTTTGAACTTCGAACAATTTAATTTGGATTCCCGCCTGATGCAGGGAATCAAAAACGCGGGTTATGAGACCGCGACTCCCATTCAAGAAGCGGCGATCCCCGCCGCAGTGCGCGGACGAGACATTATCGGCACCGCGCAGACCGGCACAGGCAAGACCGCCGCGTTTGTCCTCCCCATTCTCAACAGACTACTCGACGGTCCACGCGGCATGCCGCGCGCGCTCATCGTCACACCCACACGCGAACTGGCTGAGCAGATCAACCAGGTTGTCCACGCGCTCGCAGTGGGGACAAGGATCAAGAGCGCAACCATCTACGGCGGAGTCGGAGCCGGAAATCAGATCAAGGCATTGCGTGCTGGCACGGAAATCCTGATCGCGTGCCCCGGTCGCTTGCTGGATCTCATCCAACAGCGCCACGCCAAAATGGAAAAGATCGAAGTGTTGGTGCTCGATGAAGCCGACCGCATGTTCGACATGGGTTTTCTGCCGGATGTGAAACGCATCATCAAAGCCGTGCCTGTCAAACGACAAACGATGTTGTTCTCCGCGACCTTCCCTTCTGAGGTGGAGTTGCTCGCCGCGACCTCACTCACCGAACCGCAAAAGATTGCGATGGGCATCAGCAAACCGGCTGTCACCGTCGAGCACATGTTGTATCCCGTTCCGCAACATTTGAAATCGGGGCTGCTATTGAAATTGCTCCATCAGACCGATACCGATTCGGTGTTGATCTTTACCCGCACCAAACATCGCGCGGAAAAACTGGCGCGCCAGATCGCGCACGATGGACATAAAGTCACGAGCCTGCACAGCAACCGCACACAGGGACAGCGCGAGCAAGCCTTGAGCGGTTTCAAGAACGGATTTTATACCATCATGGTCGCCACGGATATCGCGGCGCGTGGTCTCGATGTGGAAAGCATTTCGCACGTCATCAACTTTGACATGCCCGATACTGCGGATGCCTACATCCATCGCATCGGTCGCACGGGACGCGCCCAACGCACCGGTGACGCGTTCACCTTGGTCACAGACGAAGACAAGGATATGATCCGGACTCTCGAACGCATCATGGGCGCGCCGATCAAACGTGAGATCCTTCCAGACTTTGACTACTCGCCTCCCGCTCCCCCGAGGTCTGCTTCTGACAATCGAGGCAACGGACAGCGCCCTCCGCGCCCCGCTCCCACGCCGAAGAGTTATGGAAGAAATAGGCTTGCGCCGAGAAGAAAGTAATCCCCAAAGGGGACAATGTCAGTTATCAGTGATCAGTGCCCGTCTCGTAAGAGGCGGGTTTTTGATTATTAGACACTGTACACCCACAAGCACGGAACCTTTTTCAAAGAGACATCGTCGATGTAAGAGAAGTCACGAAAGGAGACTTGACGCCATGAAAACAAAAATTTCAACCCTGATAATTCCCGTCCTGTTTGTTGGATTACTTACAGGTTGTGCCGCAACCTCCGCGGACAAAGTTACCATCACGGAACAAGATGCTGGAAAAACGATTACGCTCAAAACCGGTGACACGCTCATTGTTTCACTTGAGGGGAACATGACCACTGGCTTTAGTTGGATACCTGCCACACAGACTCCGGTATTGCTTGAACAGGTCGGTGAGGTTGCAGTGACGCCAGTCAGTAACGCGATTGGCGCACCCGGCAAAATCCTTTTGCAGTTCAAAGCCACCGAAAAAGGACAGACCAATTTGCATCTCGACTACAAACGTTCATGGGAGCAAGGCGTTGCGCCTGCGAAAACTTTTGATGTGACCGTGGTTGTGAAATAGCAAGTCTGAGGTAAAACGTGAAAAATGAACCCGTCTCGATCAGAGGCGGGTTTTTGATTGAGATATAATTTGCTGTATGAATAATTTGCAAGCATACATATATGATGTCTGCAAAGAAGCAATCACCAAATGGGACACATCCGATGATATATATGCCGTGGGGCTTTTATGTCTAAACGACGATGATGACTTACGCAAACCAACTTTGAGATTAGTCAACAACACCCATACTCAAGCCAAATCGAAGTTTCCAACTTCAATGAAAGCAGGGGATAACGAATGGAAGCTTGCTATTAGCGAACTCGAAGCAACGTGGAACTTCCCGTTTTGGTTATGGAAAATTCGCGCTTCAGTTTGCACAGATTATATTTCATTCGACGGAGATATTAGACATTATCCGAAATAGTAAAAACGGCATTATGATGTGCGGATGCTGACCT